>JAIQFR010000010.1 GCA_020073205.1 Terriglobia bacterium | reverse complement strand
GCATGTGCTCGAGCAACCGCCACGCGGTGTGCGGCAAGCCCTTCACGCGAGCGCCGCGCAACTTGACCGGCAATCCAGCGATGGCCTTGTCGAAATCCACATGGGCATTGCCGCCCTTTAGCAACGCCACCAAGTGCTTGCGCAAGCTAGCGTCATCAGGCATCGAATGACCTCCCTGGCACGGCCTCGTAACTACTCTACGCCATATACGGCGTCCCGCGGCAACCCGGGAATGCGTGTGGGAATGCCGAACGGCTCGCGAGCGTCCTACTACTACTAGAACTTCAAAATTCACACAATACGATTGCAGCATGATCAACAGAGTGATAGCTTCCGCCTACTTTATTTGGCCAGAACCAGTGGTCATTATCTTAGAGCGGTAGTTGTGCTGGCAGTCCCCGCAAGCAAGACGCCCGCCTGAACTGAGGGCGAGATGGAAGTTTTTGGTAGTCGTGTGTGCCTGTTGTGTGCGGTTTTATTCGTCATCGGAGCCAGTTCAAGAGCCCAAGACGTTGCAAAGATCGCCGACTCGCCACCAGCGGGTGTCGTCTCGCCGGTCGCGCTGGAAAAGTTTAGCAAATTCGATGAACGGACGCGGTTGCTGGTGGACTCCGAACTTGGCACCTACGCGGGGCTTGGTTACAAGCTTCCACACACTGCCTTCGGAACCAGTATCGAGCATCCGTTTTCTCTTCGACTTGAAGCACAAGGCGCCATTGAATTCTCGGCGGATAGAAAACTCTCCACGAACGATGGGCACTCGGTTGTCACTTCCGGAAAAGCAATTTTTTGGGCCAATCGTTACTTCGGCATAACCGCCGGAGCATCCTATAGCCGCCTATGGACCAGCCAATTCGATAAGGCGGCATGGCACCCAGCTCCTGGGGTCGTGTTTCGCCTTCGATTTCTAGGTAGTCCTACGAGGATGTACCTGGATTACGTGGTTCCCACGGGAAGCATCGACAAACACGGCATCGAGAGTTCCCGCCTCCAAGGCCTCGAGTATTTTGTCGAGTCTCGCGTGGCGAGCGTGGGACCCATGACGATGCGCTTCGGCTTGAAGTGGGACGTCTACCATCTCCTTGAACAGGGAAACCCGCAGTGCGATGGATCCTTGGGCGGACTCGTGACCTGCCGCCGCAAAAGCGATACGACGGGCGCTGCGGCACTTACGCTGCGGTTCGAATGGTTGAAAAACGCCTCCAATATTCTTTATTGAGCAAATGGAGGCGCCCAGCCGTTGCTGGCACAAGCGTTCTGCTCTGCGTGCTGGGTTCGCCCATCGCCCAGGTCTTTAGCATTTGAATCGAAGACTGTCGCGTTGCAAATTGTGGAATGAGCCACGACGCAGGTCGCTCCCGAGGTGCTCGAGGCGGTGATGCCCTACCTCACCACGGATTACTTCAATCCCAGCTCGGCGTACGAGAGAGCGCAACCTGCGGCCGCGGCGTTGAAACGCTCGCGGCAGGCCCTCGCACAGTTTCTCGGCGGTGTCGAGCCCGACGAGATCGTGTTCACGTCCTGCGCGACCGAGAGCGTCAACGCGGCGCTCCGCGGCGCGGTCAAGGCCGCTCCGGATCGGAGGCACATCGTCACCACCGCCGTGGAGCATCCGGCGGTGCTGGAGGTTTGCAGGGAGATGGCGGCCGGCGGCATCGAGGTCACCTTTCTGCCGGTCGACCCTTCGGGGAATCTCGACATGCGGGACTTCATCCGTGCCCTTCGGCCCGACACCCTGCTGGCGGCGATCATGCACGCCAACAACGAGACCGGGGTGATCTTCCCGATCGAAGAGCTGTCACGGATCACCAAGGAGACCGAGCCCGAGATCCTCTTCTTCACCGACGCGACCCAGACGGCCGGGAAGCTCAATCTCGATCTTCGCGGTTCCCTGCGGCACGTCGACCTGCTGGCGCTATCGGGCCACAAGCTGCACGCCCCGAAAGGGGTCGGTGCGCTCTACGTCAAGCGCGGCACTCGCTGGCGCCCCGTCATGGTCGGCGGTCATCAGGAGTCGGGAAGGAGGGCGGGGACCGAGAACGTCGCGTACGTCGTCGGGCTGGCCCGAGCCGCCGAGCTGGCACGGGAGAATCACGAAGCCGACGAGCGCCGGATCCGGGTCCTGCGCGACCGTCTCGAGGCGGAGTTGACGGCCCGCATCCCATCCGTTGAGGTCAACGGCAAAGGTGCGCCGCGGCTGCCGAACACGCTGAGCATCTCGGTGCACTTCATCGAAGGAGAAGGGATGCTGTACCTGCTCAACGATCGCGGCATTTGCGCTTCGAGCGGTTCGGCGTGCACCTCCGGGTCGCTCGAGCCCTCGCACGTGCTGAAGGCGATGCGGATTCCTTTCACCGCCGTCCACGGCTCGGTGCGCTTCAGTCTCAGCCGTTACAACACCGAGCAGGAGATCGACCGCGTGATCGAGGGATTCCCGCCGATCGTCGCGAACCTCCGGCGCTTGTCCCCGTACTGGGACCAGCAGAACGACCGACCCCGGCCCGAGGCCGAGTCCATGATGTGCGACCGCCGGGGGCGGGTTGACTGAGCAGGACGTTTTCCAGAGGGGGAACCGATCATGCAGCCACCGCGCAGGTCCAGCGGAGGCTTCGGAGCCCCAAGACGGCTCCGCGACCGTTCACCTCTGCGAAACCACCTCGTATTCCATCTCGTCCTCGATCGGCACGCCGTTCAGTCCGAGCACCGGGATCTCCGGCTTCAACATGCGGGAAAGACGGACGGCCCCGCTGTGCACGCCCGCGAGCCGAAGCCCCACGGCCCGGTAGAACGCCTGCGCGGGCGTGTTGTCGTTCGTGGTCACGAGCCAGAGCCGTGTGCAGCCATCTCGCCGAGCCGCCTGCTTGGCCGCCGCCATGAGCGCTGAGCCCACCCCGATGCGCCGCACGAACGCCTGCAAAGTGACGACCTCCAACTGCCTGTCCTCGACTCGATAGGTCAACAGACCCACCGTCGCGCGCTCGCGAAGGGCAACGAAACCAGGGAGCTCGTCCGCGGCGTGCAGGTGGCCGCGGGACACGACGGTCGGCGTGCCCCACTCGGCTGCGACCGCGTCACGAACCCATGGCCGGTCCGCCGGTATCACATCCCGGATCTCGATCGCCACGTCCGGCCGCCTCCAACGGGACCGCTCGACGTTGCGCCTCGGCCGCGGCCCGCGAAGCAACGTGGCGCGGCGAGTCCGTCAGTTTCTTTCGCGGAGTCTCCCTCGACGATCCACTTTGCGTCATCGACCCGTCTGAAAGGCGCTATTTCGAGGTGGCTTGGACGACGAAGTTGCGCTCGGTCTTCGCAAGTTCCTCCTGCCCCTGGGTGACCACGATCGAGTAGCGGAACCAACCGGAGCCCAGGGTCCCCGCGGGGATGACGTCGCGCACCTGCGTGCAGCGATCGTTCCCCGGCTCGAGATCCAAGGCGGGGAAGCTCAGGGTGGTCTCGGCGTCCCCACGCAGCGAACGCTCAACATGGAGCGATGCCGTCTCCCGTTCGCTCCAACACACGAGCCCCACCAAGGCCGTCGGCACATCTGCCCGCAGCGCTTCGGATTCTGACCGAGCTACGGACCCATGAGCGCGAGTCGCGTCACCTCGGACGAACGCGCCGTTCACCGGTTGCATCACCGCGATCGGCAGAATCGTGGTGCTGGCCCCGATCTCGGGCCATGTCACGTCGACGACTTGAGAGACCACCGTGTCGGTCGACGTTTCCCGCGCCACCGCGACGACCTCCTGGTGTCCGGCAGGAAACGTCTCCTCGGCCTCGAAGACAACGGGAATACCCGCCATGTTAGTAGTGATCATTCTCGTCGCGATCTCGCGAGCCGTGTTACCCGAGACGATGGTGCCTCCGATCTCCCAACTCCCCGCCTTCTCCGACGGCGACGGAACGATCACCTGTACAAGCCCTACGAATGCGCCGTCGACGAAACCCGTTGGAACCACCGTTGCGGTGATCGCGCCCGCATCGGCTTTGTGAGTCCCGGCGTACGCGGCCAGCAGCCGGGAGGTTCGCCGAGCCGATTCGCTCTGAATCACCACCTTCCGCTGGACGTGAGCCGACAGTCGCTTCCCATGAACCCGCACCTGCACCGGAAGCGGACGATCCATAGGGAACGCCGTAGGATCGAAGCTGATCATGTAGGTACACGAGAGGTCAGTGAGAATGTCGCCCGCCATTTGATCGGCGGGGATGCCGTTCAAGAACGCCTTCCCGCCGGTCTCGAGCGCCAGGGTCGCGAGCGTGTCCTGTGCGTCTTGGCCGCGAGACGAGGAAAACGTCAGCCCTTCAGCTTGAACCGGATAGAAACGGACGTTCTGCGCGGCGGCCTCGGCAAGCACCTCGTCGAAGGCGCCCTCCGATCCCGTCGTCTTGCCCTCGCCTGGCCACCGCCCTTCCGTTGGCTCGGCCCCGCTCCAACGGGAATCCAGCGCCCCCCGATCAGAGACTGCGCTCACCTGCTGTACGGCACCCTTTCGCGTGATGGTGCGGGCAAATGAGAACGCTCCCGGCGGAACCATCTTCACGAAATGCTCGCCGGCGTTCCGCCTCATGGTGTCGGCGAAGTACAGAAAGACCTTCGGTGACTCGATGCCTCCGAATCGGCGGAGTAGGCCCACGACCCGCAGCAGGTCTTCCCGAGCGGCCGCCATCTCGTCTTGCTCGAACTGCTGTGCAAGGATGGCCGCAGCAGACGCTCGAAACGAACTGGATTGGGAGGATCCCGTTACCGATCGGATTTCCTGGTCCCGCTTGTTGTTGGCCCTCGTATCGGTGCAACTATCCGGTAGGTCCAATTGTAGCGCCCCGACCCTTCTGTGCTCGGCCTTTTGGTCAGCGTCCTCCCTTTCAATATCTGATTCTATCTCGTCAACCCGTCCCTCTTCCCGCAATGGGGACGCATCGACTTGGTCAGGATCGACCTCCATGTCCCGGAGAGCCTTCAATATCAGCTCCGCCCTGGGGGTGAATTGCGTGAACACCTTGAGGGTCCTTGCGCTTGACACGACCATGCCGCGGCTGCCATCAAGGATGAGCCGTGGAATCATCTCCCGGACGACGTCAAGCGCGCGGCGCCGACCCGTCGGGGTAAGGTGCTGCTGGTCGAAGTAGAACAGGTAGTTGGCGGGTCGCGCTAACGTGGATGAGGAATCGGCGGCACACATGGAATCGAGATGAAATGTCTCGATCGACCGCTTACCCACTTGGACTTCGAAATCCGCCGCGGTGAGACGGGATGCGATGTCGCGGGGCCCGGTCACCGTGATTTCGAGCTGACCCAGGTGCGCGCCGGTCTTCTCGACCAGGCCCAGGTCTTTGGGTTTCTGCTCTTCGGTCCCAGCCAAAGCGAAGCTGAAGGCTGCGCACAACGCGACGCAGCCAAGCACTCTCGCGGCGGCAAAGTGCGTCGCCATGATTAGCCCTCTTACGTGAAGCGTCGCCCGAGAAGCCGGTGCGAGGATTTCCGGCCTTCCGTGTGGGCGATAAGCTCGGAATCCTCGATTACGCATTAGGCTGCCGGCTGACGCCTGGATGATTCGTGACGCACACCCAGGACGCCGAACCACACCTGCCGCTATCGTCCGTCGTAGTCGTGGCGGGAAAGGCGCCTCTCACACCGCGGCCGCGAGATCCACTCCTCTGAGTGGAGATACTCTTCACCCATCGACGTGTCAACACCCTTCGTGCTTGGCTGCTACGGTCGTTGCACATTCGCCGCACTCTCCCGGCTGGAGTTCGGCCCCCAACGGCCACCGTCCACCTATCCATCAGAGCCAAGCCCCGGTTTGTGGCGTCCCATCGGCACGGCTATACTCGAAACAAGGCGATGGAGTCCGCCTGGGAGCGCCCGCTCCCGAAACGTCCTCTCGAGGGCTGATGGCTCCTACCTGGTGACTTTCGGACCGGGAGGAGCCTCATGGAACTCTTCGAAGGGATGTTGCTCGCGGCCCTGATCTTCCTTGCAAGCGTGGTTTCCCTCGAGCTGGGACTCTCCGCCGCAATCATCGAGCTCGTGCTCGGCGTCCTTGGGGGGAATCTCCTCGGACTGAAGCAGCTCGAGTGGATCAAGTACATCGCCGGCTTCGGCGGGATCCTCCTGACGTTCATGGCGGGTGCCGAGGTCGATCTCGGCGTGATGCGCTCCAAGGCCAAGGAGAGCCTGCTGATCGGGGGGGTCTCGTTTCTCGCGCCTTTCGCCGGGACCGTGCTCCTGTGCCGTTACGCGTTGGGCTGGGGCTGGAAGCCCGCGGAGCTGGCCGGCATCGCGCTGAGCACGACGTCGCTCGCCGTCGTGTACGCGGTCCTGGTCGAGACGGGGCTCGCCGAGACCGGGATCGGGAAGCTCATCATGGCCGCCACCTTCGTGACGGACTTCGGGACCTCCGCGGGCCTCTCGCTCCTCTTCCTCCGTCCCCACCTGCACACGCTCTGGTTCGCGCTGGTCTCGATCGGGATCATCGCGCTGGCGCCCGTCGTGGCCCCGTGGTTCTTCCGGCGCTACGGCGGCCGGGTCATCGAGCCGGAGATCAAGCTCCTGTTCCTCTTGCTGCTCACCCTCATGTACATGGCCCACTTCGGCGATTCGCACGCGATCCTGCCGGCCTTCCTGCTCGGCTTCGTGATGTCCCCGATCTTCCGCGGCAACCGCGAGCTGCAGCGGAAGCTGCGGGTCGTGGCCTTCGCGTTCATCACCCCGGTCTTCTTCCTGAACGGGGGGATGAACATCTCGCTCCCGCTGTTGTGGGCCAACATCGGCCTCTTCCTGATCCTGCTGGCGGTCAAGCTGGCCACCAAGTTCGTCGGCGTGTATCCCGTCTCGAGGGCGTTCATCCCGCGGGAGGCGACCTACGCGACCCTGCTGATGAGCACGGGCTTGACCATGGGGACGATCAGCTCGGTGTTCGGATATCAGCAGGGAATCATCAACCAGGCGCAGTTCTCGGTCCTCGTGGCGGTCGTCGTGACGAGCGCCATCCTCCCAACGTTCCTGGCCCAGAGGTTCTTCCATCCTCACCATGCGTTCGAGGCCTTCGGCGGCGAAGTCGAGCCGGAGCTCCTCGATGCGGGGATGAAGGGCGGGGCCCAAGAGGAAGACCGTCGGCCGTGAGGGTGGTCAGTGGCAGAGGACGACCGACAGGATGGTCCCGCCGGCGACGACCCACAGAACGTCCACCTCGAGGCGCAAGGCGACGAACGCGGCAGCGCCCAGGAGCCCATGCGCCCACGTCCAACCGACGTCGTGTGCGAGCTGGACGGTGACCGTCAGCAACAGCCCCACGAACGAGCAGAGGACGCCGCTGACGAGTCGAGTGAACGCGGGGGACCGCTTCAAGCGATCGAAATACGGCGCCGCTGCCACGACCAACAGGAACGACGGCAGGAACACGCCGACCGTCGCGAGCGCGCCACCGATCAGCCCGCCCAGCTGATGACCCACGAAGGTGGCGGTAATGACGATCGGGCCCGGCGTCACCTGGCCGAGCGCGATGCCGTCGAGGAACGTCGAGCCGGCCAGCCAGTGGCGAACGTCGACCACTTCGTGGTGCATGAGCGGCACCGAGGCGAATCCGCCCCCGAAGGCGAACAGATCAACACGGCACATCAGCGCGACCAGCGCCGCCAACTGCCGGTCGGCCAGCGCCAAAGCCACGAGGCCCATCGCGGCCGCGCCCAGGACGAACGCTGCCGTTCTGGTCGTGGACGGTAGGGGTAACGGAACGTCCGCGCCGACTGGTTTCGGCTCCGGCGATCGAAGCAGGGCCCACCCCGCCACGGCGGCCAGCAGGATGACGAGGATGGGATTCGAGCCCACGCCGAAGAGTGCCGCCGCCAGCGTGGCGATGGCGACATGCGACCACTGGCGTAGCGAGCTTCCGCCGAACGACACCGCCGCATTGGCCATCAGGCCCACGATGACCGCCCGCAAACCGCTGAAGGCGGAGACGACGACCGGTAGCCCGTGCGCCCGTGAGTACATCGCCGATAACGTCAGCATGACGACGAACGACGGCAGGCCGAACGCCACGAAGGCAGCGGCGGCGCCCGCCACGCCCCGTGCTCGCAGGCCGACGTAGGCCGCGGTCTGCATCGCGGTCGCACCGGGGATCACCTGGCAGAGCGCCACGCCGTCGTCGAACGCGTCGCCAGCCAGCCATCGTCTCCGCTCGACGGCCAGCCGACGGATGACCACGACCATGGCAGGGCCCCCGAACGCCGTCGCGCCCACTCGGAGGAATCCCAGAAACAGCTGGCCCAGCGTGGGGGGCGCCGTCATCGGTGTCGCGGCGGAGGCAGGAGGTTCGATGGTCACTTCGCGAAGAACGAGAGACGCGACGCCTTCTAGAACATCGGCGTCGGGACGCGACCCCACCCCGTTCCCGGGCCCAGGGGGTGGATGTCCAGCAGGACGAGGTTGTGGATGTCCACGTCGGCGAAGAACTGCGGCACGCGAGTCCCGTTGATGCCGAACAGGGCGCTCGGCGTGCTCGCCGGTCGAGAGGAATCGCTGCGCAAGAAGATGAGTCGGCGGACGATACCACCGGGGGCGACGTTCGAGGCCGGCATTCCCTCCATGTCGTGGTGCATCATCCCGTGGCCACCCTCGAGGTGCCGGAAGGGATGAAGGATCCAGTCGGCGATCATCGCGAGCGTCTGGTGGTGCTCGTAGAGACGCCACTCAGGACCGGTGTCCGCGATCATCCCTTGCATCACGTACTGCCGGGGAACGAGGTAGACGAGGATGGGCCCGGACAGCTGGTCGAGCCGGGACTTCACCTCGGGGAGTTCGAGGACGTCGGCCATCCGGTGCTCGAGCATGACGGAGTCGCCCGGCAGGATGGCCATCGCCGTGACTCGTCCCTCCGACCACAGCGGTAGCCGTGAGATCGTGTAGGCGCGCAGGACGAAGGCACCCCCGACGGCCACGACGGCCAGGAACACGAACCCGAGTAGCGATCGGAACAGCGGTCGTCTCAGGAACGGAAGGCGATCCACGGCCTGCTCCAGCCCTCGCGGGAGGAACCTGCCGGTCCGGGTCATGTACTCCCGGTACTCATCGCCGAACTGACTCACCATCCGCCGCTCCTCGTCCCGGGCGAGCAGGCCGTAGAGTCCGACCATCACGGTCCACAGGACGATCGTCAAGAACCGCGGCCAGAGGACGGCCAGTCCCAGCCCGGTCAATGCCAGAGCCATGTACTGCGGGTGGCGGATCCACGTGTAGAGTCCACCGAGTGCCGGCCCGCGGCGGAGGAGCTTGTGGAAGTACACCTGCCCGGCGCAGACCAGGAAGACGACCATCCCGCCCACGAAGAGGACGGAGCCGGCGACCCGGACGGTCCGGAGGAAGAGCCCGGGCGGGAGGACCATGTGGGGCAGGAAGAAGGCCGCCAGCCAGCGCGTCGCCGGCCACTGGGCGAGGAAGAGGAGGACGGGGTTGAAGGCCGCGTAGAAGAACGCGGCAAAGGGGCTGATCATGATCAGCACCTCGAGCGCGATGATGAAGTACAGGCCGATGATCGCGCCGAAGAAACCGCGAGCCTTGCTCAATGGCGACTCCCGACCCTCCGCGCCGTTCTGACGTGCGAGATGCACGGGCTGGAACCGGAAGCAGTGTACTTCCCCGGCCACTCCTACCCTACCCGAAAGGCGTAGGATGCGGTCCACGAGGACGGGAGGCGGCATGTCGGACCGACCCAACGACCCGTTGGCCGGCGGTTCTCGCTCGGTGAGCTTCTTCGAGAGACAGTTTCAGCGTCAGGTGCGAGAACGGGAGTTCACCCTCAATCCGTTCGAGATCCTGGCCCTCGACCACGTGACCGGCGAGACTCTCGACCTCGGTTGCGGACTGGGTAACTTGACCCTGGAGGTGGCAAGACGGGGATGTCGGGTCGTGGCCGTGGATGGGAGCCCGACGGCCCTGGCGCATATCCAAGAGGTCGCCGAGGAGGAGTCGCTCCCCGTCGAGACCGTCCTCGCGGATCTTGGAACGTTCAGGATCGCCCGCGACTTCGACACGGTCGTCGCCATCGGGCTGCTCATGTTCTTCCGACGTGAACGAGCGCTGAAGCTGCTGAGCCACATCCAGGAGCGCGTTCGTCCTCGCGGCCGGGCCGTGGTGAACGTTCTCGTCGAGGGAACGACCTTCCTGGACATGTTCGATCCCGAGAACTACTACCTGTTCGGGAGCGACGAGCTGCGCGAGCGCTTCGCGGGCTGGGACATCCTCGTCTGGCGCGCGGAGACGTACCCGGCCCCGAGCGGCACGGTCAAGGAGTTCACCACCGTGATCGCGGAGAAGCGGGAGCCGGAGCCGGGGCGGGCGGGTCCGACCGCGAGGGAACCGTGAACCGGACCGTCGACGGTGTGGCGCACGGTCAAGGACCCGGCCGACGCCGTGCGGCGAGGGATCCGCACGTCGAGAGACGGCCTCGAAGCCCAGCGCGCCGGCCGCCCCGGTGACGACGACCGCCCGTCCTCCTCCGACCGTCCAGCGTGAACACGAGGGTCTAGGTCGAAAGGAGCAGGAAGCCCCTGGCGTAATCGATGACCGCATGGCGGCGCCACAGGACGTCCGCGCCAAGGACCCCGACCACCGGCTCGACCTCGGCGTGCTTCAATCCGCTGTTGACGTGCGACAGGTCCAGGGTGAGCAACTTCGTGTCCGAAAGATCGAGCTTGGAGAGCGTCAGATCATGCTTGGCCACGCGGTTCATCCGCATCGCCGCCGAGCCTACGCCGTGACCTTTGCGCGAAACCGACGAGAACTCGAGCTTGAACTTCGATGCGGCTTTGGAATCGACGATCGTGCCACCCGCTCCGGTGTCGACGATGAAACGTGCGGCGCGGCCGGCCAGGCGGGCGACGACCGTGATGTGGCGGCTCTTCTCCCGAGTGATGGGAATCAGCACGAACTTTCGGAGGGTCTTCTTCGGCATGGATGTTCTCCCGCTCTTGCGGACGGTTGATCGCCTTCGCTCACGGCGCGGTCTGTTGAATTCGTTCGAGATCGACAAGCGAATCATCATCGAGGACGGCCGATCCGAGCGCGGCCGCCGCCGCTCGCGGGATCCACCGTCCTACATCTCCCCGGGCACCGGGATCACCGCCCCGCGCACGGTTCGGTTGGCGGGCGACGCGAGGAACGCCACCGTCTCCGCGACCTCCTCGACCTTGGGCCAGGACGCGTAGTCGGCGCCGGGGGACGCGGCCCGGTTCGTCGGCGTGTCCATGATCGAGGGAGCCACCGCGTTGACCCAGATTCGCCGCCCTCGAACCTCCTCGCCCGCGGATACGGTGAGGGAGGCGACCACCGCCTTGCTCGCGGCGTAGGCCGCCATGCCCGCCCCGCGCTTCGGCTCGAGGGCCGGCGCCGCGGCGACGTTCACGATCCGGCCGCCCCCCGTCCCTTCGAGCGGTCCCGCGGTCATCCGGCGGAGGGCTTCGCGGCAGCAGAGGAAGCAGGTGACCGCGTTGACCATCATCATCTGGTGAAGGTCGTCGAGGGACGTGCCGAGAAGCGGCGCCATCGCGAAGCCGCCCGCGCAGTGCACCGACGCCCAGAGCGAAGGCAGGCCGGCGTAGAACCCCGCGACCGACGACTCCGAGGCGAGGTCAATCCCGGGGACCACCTTCACCCGCCGGGCATCGAGCGCCTCAAGCTTCCCCGCACTCGACAGGCTCCGTGCCGGCGCGTGGCAGACGGCGCCGGCTTCGAGAAGCCTTTGGACGACCGCGAAGCCCAGCGCTCCGGTCGCCCCGGTGACGACGACCACCCGTCCCTCGTAATCAAGGCTCATGGCCCGATCTCCTTCGAGGCGGCTCGATCGAAACCGCCTCGCGTCGGATGATAACCGGGCCCGCGCCGTTTCGGAGGGGGCGCCGTCCCGGCTGTTTCAGATCGGGGACCGGCGCAACCTCGGCGGGCGCGATCCGTAGAACGGGCCACGGAGGATGAGGTGCTTCGTCGATTCGTCGACGTCAAGGAGAGCGAGAAAGGGGCCGTCCTCTGGGCTTTCGCTTACTTCTTCGCGATTCTCTGCGGCTACTATCTCCTCCGTCCGCTCCGAGACGAAATGGGGATCCGCGGCGGAGTGACCCAGATCAAGTGGATGGTCACCGCGACGTTCGCCGTGATGCTGCTCGCCGTCCCGGCGTTCTCTGCCGTGGTCGCGCGTGTCCCGAGACGGCGGATCATCCCGGTCGTGTACCGATCGTGCGCCGCGATGCTCGTGGGATTCCTCGTCGCCGAGCGCGCGGGCGCCCCGGGAGCCGTTCTCGCCCGCGTCTTCTTCGTTTGGGTCTCGGTCTTCAACCTCATGGTCGTGTCGGTGTTCTGGAGCTTCCTGGTCGACGTCTTTCGGAGCGACCAGGGGAAGCGTCTCTTTGGCTTCGTGGCTGCGGGGGGGAGCGCGGGAGCGATCGCCGGTCCCTGGATCGCGGGCCGTCTCGCCTCGACGTTCGGGCCCGCGTCGCTCTGGCTCGCGGCGGCCGCACTCCTCGAGGCGGCGGTGTGGTGCGTTCGCAGGCTCTCCCGCTGGGCCGAGACGAACCGCTCGGTCGGGTTCGCCGAGTCCGCCGAGCGCCCGATCGGCGGCGGAGTCTGGGCGGGGTTTCGCCAGTCGCTGGCGTCACCGTACCTCCTGGGCATCAGCGGGCTCCTCCTGTGCTACTCCGCGACGTCCACGGTCGCTTACCAGGACCAGGCCGGCATCGTCTCGGCGTCGATCCGCGACTCGGCGAGCCGGACCGCGCTCTTCGCGAACGTGGACCTCGCCGTCAACGCGGTCGCGCTGGTCCTTCAGGGCGTCGTGGCCGGGCGTCTCCTGGCCCGCGGCGGCCTCGTGATCGCGCTGGCGGTCTTACCGGTCGTGACCGGCGCGGGGTACCTCGCGCTGATCGCGTCCCCCGGCCTCGCGACCCTGATCGGCTTCCAGGTGATCCGGCGGGCGGCGCAGTACGGGCTCGAGCGCCCTGCCCGCGAGGTCCTGTTCACGGTCGTCGAGCCCGAGGCGAAGTACAAGGCGAAGAACTTCATCGACACCGTGGTGTTCCGCGGCGGCGACGCGCTGAGCGTGTGGGCCTACACGGGGGCGCGGGGCGCCGGCCTTCCCGCCGCGGCGGGATGGGGCATGGCGGCCGCGCTCTCGCTCGCCTGGCTCGCCGGCGCGGTCGCGATGGGGCGCAGGCAGAATACGCTCGCGCGAGCCCAGGAGGCCGCGCGGGATCGAAAGGAGGTCGCGTGATGGACAGGACCCGAAGACGATTCGTCACGGCCGCCGCGGGTGCCGGGATCGGCGCGACGATCGCCGCCCGGCTGGGGGTCGCGTCCTCGGCCTTCGCGGCGCCGGGAGCAGGGTCGCAGGCGACGATCCTGATCCTCGGCGGAACCGGGTTCCTCGGCCCCGCGGTAGTCGAGGCGGCGAGGCGGCGAGGGCATAAGCTCACCCTGTTCAACCGCGGCAAGACGAACCCGGGGCTCTTCCCGGACCTCGAGACGCTGCACGGCGATCGGGACGGCCATCTCGAGGCGCTCGCCGGGCGCTCGTGGGACGCCGTGGTGGACACGTCCGGCTACGTGCCTCGCATCGTCACCGCGTCGGCCTCGCTCCTGGCGCCGAGGATCAAGCAGTACGTCTTCATCTCGACCATCTCGGTGTTCAAGGACGGCCTGAAGCCCGGCGCCGACGAGAGCGGCCCGCTCAACACCGTACCCGACGAGAAGACCGAGGACGTGAAGCAGTACTACGGCGCGCTCAAGGCGCTCTGCGAGAAGGCGGCCGAGAAGGCGATACCGGGGCGCGTCTGCAGCATCCGGCCCGGTCTCATCGTCGGCCCCGGCGACCCGACCGACCGGTTCACCTACTGGCCGGTCCGTCTGGCCCGCGGCGGCGAGGTGCTGGCGCCCGGCGACGGCACCGATCCGGTCCAGTTCGTGGACGTGCGCGACCTGGGCGCCTTCATCGTGCGCGCGATCGAGACGAACATCGCCGGCGTCTACAACGCGACCGGCCCCGAGCGACGGCTCACGATGCGCGAGCTGCTCGAGTCGTCGCGGACGGCGATCAAGAGCGACGCGCGCCTGACGTGGGTGCCCGCGGACTTCCTGGAGAAGCAGAAGGTGGAGCCGTGGAGCGACATGCCCGTCTGGGTGCCCTTCCGGAACGGCGAGGAAGGGTTCGCCGCCATCGATTGCCGAAAGGCGATCGGGAAGGGGATCACGTTCCGGCTCGCGGCGGAGACCTCGAAGGACACGCTCGCGTGGTACGGCACGCTTCCGGAGGAACGCCGGAAGAAGCTCCGCGCGGGGATCGCGCCGGATCGCGAGGCGGCGGTGCTCGCGGCGTGGCGCGGGAACGGCAAGAAGGGGGCCGGCAGCGCGGCCGCCCCGCCTACTTGAGATCGGGCATCTGCGATCCGCCCTGCGGCCGCATCATTCCGCCCTGGGTCTCGGTGAACCCCGCCGGGATCGCGAACGTCTCCGGTGGAACGTCGGCCTTCTTGACCTCGGTCACCGCGAGGGTCTCGGTCGAGGACCGGTCACCGTGTCCGCCCGTCGACGACGTCTTCCGCGACAGCTTCAGCAGGAAGCCTCCCGCCTTACCGTAGGCGGCGGCGAGATCCTCGGCGCCCTCGCCGTCCGGCACCTTCGGCGGCGGGAGCTTCCAGATCCCCGTGCCGGCGTCCGCGACGGCACTCGTGGTCCACAGCTCGTCCTCGATCACGGTGTGCATGCTCCGCTTCACCATCGGGAGCTTCATCGTTCGATCGTAGGACACGCGGAACCGGTGGTGCTTCGCCGGGAATCCCTCGATCGTGCCGCCGTCCTCCTCGCCGAGGTCCTCCACCTTCACGTTCTCGGTCCGCATCTTCAGCGGACCCATGGCCTTCTGCATCGCGGCCACGTCGGATTGCAGCTGGCCCGCGGAAAATTCCGAGTACGTCTTGGCGCCCGGGTCGACCACGAGCGTCTTCCCGCCGCCGTCCTGGGTGACGAGCCAGGAGCCCGCGCTCATCCCCGGCGGGGGCGTCGTGAAGACCGCCTTCGCCGCGCCGCCGCTCACGAGCACGTCGAGGCGCATCTCGTAGCCGCCCTGCCCCGCCTCGCCTTCGGAGCGCGAGGTCAGGGTGTAGCTCAGGCCCGCCCGGGCCCCCGTCGAAACCAAGACGAGCGCCACCGCGGCCAGAAAATGCCTGGAGCACGTCGGGACTCTCACGACTTCCCTCCTTGGGCCACGGCGGCGGCCCGGGGCGCCGCCGCGAGTTGCGCGATCGCGATCAGACGGGTGGCCGGCTCGTCGGAGCGCGAGGCCTGAAGGAGCAGGGCGCGCGTCCGCGGATCCTCCGGCGCGACGGCGGCAGCGGCGCGAACCAGCATCGCGCGAACCTCGGGCGCTCGAGGGATCCCCTTCTCCTCGCCGTAGTCCAGGGAGTAAGCGCGCGAGATGGCATCGAGCGCCTCGGGGCCCGGGATCCGCCCCAGCGCCGCGGCTGCGCTCAGGCGCACCGCCGGCGTGCCGTCGTCGAGCAGGCCCGCCACGACCTCGAGCCCGCCGGCGGGGCGCGCCGACGCGATGGCGTCCGCCGCCTGCCACCGCAACCGCGAAACGAAAGCCTTTCGCTTCTCGGCCTTGGCCAGGACCGCCTGGCGCTGCGCTGACGCGAAGTTGTAGATGGCGCGCACCGCGTCGAGACTCGATCCCGTCATCACGATCTGCGCGGTTCGCAGCACCTCGCGGAAGACCGAAACGACCCCGCGCCGGTCGAGGGTCCAGTCCTCCCTCCCGATGTCGGCCCGGACCGCCGCGAGCCGCGACGCGTCGCCCGCCTCGAGAAGCGCCACGCGGATCCACGCGCCGAGCCAGTCGCTCCCCGGCCCGCCGTCCAGGGCCTTGCGGAGGGCGGCCTTTCCCTTCTCGCCTCCCGATTCGAGCAGCTCCCGGACGATCTCGGGGCGCAGGTCGGGCGTCGGGTCGTCGGACGATCGCTTGTCGTCGATGGCACCCACGGCCCAGTCGAACGACGGATCGTCGCCGGCGGCGAAGAGGACGCGGGCGGCGTGGAGGGCCCGGTCCGGGTTGCGCCCGTCCCTGGCGTCCTCCCGGAGCGCGTCGAGGGCGCGCGCGTCGGCGAACGCCCCGCCCAGCGCGTCGATCGCCGCTTGCCGCGCGGCAGGGTCCCGCTTCGACGACTTCTCGATCTCCTGCAGGGGGCCCACGCCCCGCGGGTCGCGGGAGCGTCCCAGGCCCCGCGCCGCCGCGGCGAAGTACGGCGCGTTCTCCTTCCCCTGGGCGTAGCCGAGAACCGCGACGAGCGCGGCCTCCCGCTCGTCGGACGCGACTTCCGGGCTGCCGGCGAGGGCGCCGAGCCCCTCGAGGGCCGCGGCGCGGATGTTGACGGCGACCGGGTTCGGCGCATCGGGCGGTCCGGTCGGCCGCGCGTACTCGCTCATGCCGGCGAACCCGATCTTCTCCGCGTCGCGGAGCATCCAGTGGAGGACCACGCTCGATCGCTTCGGCCCCATGGCGAGCAGCTGCCCGAGGCACAGCCCCGGCATCCAGTCCTGCCCGACGAACTGGAAGCAGTCGACGTAGAACTGCGCCGCCGCCTTCGGCTGGCCCATGCGGTCCAGGGCGGACGCCGCGGCCAGGCCGCGAATCCACGGGTCGACGATCGCCTGCTTCGCCTCCCGGACCTGCTGCGTGGAATCGGGCGGCGGCGGGGGGGCCTTGTGGAAGCCGAGCATCGACTTGAGGATGTTCTTGGGCTTCGATTCCTCCTGTGCCTGATCCATGGCCTTCTGCATTCTGTCGGGGTCCATGGCGCCGGTCGCGCCTTGGAGCAGGTCGTGGATCGGATCGAGCTGCGCCAGGAGCGCCTTCTGGAGCTGGGTCGTCGCCTCGGTCCGGGCCTGCGCCGGGAGGACGGCGGCCCCCTCCTCGAGCACGAACCCGGCCGCAACGGGGTTGGTCGTGCTTTCGAGCGCATGCGACTGCAGCAGCGAGTCGAGCGTCCCGGGCGCCGCCGATGGATCGTTCGGCGGGGCGGGCCTGCCGGCCGCGAAGGCGAAGGCGGCGGCGACCAGGAAGAGGCCTCGGGCGACGTATCTGGCCATGGCTTGGGCTCCTCGACGAGAAGCGTACGGCGAAAGCTCCCGACCCTAAAGTCGCATGATCATGCGACATCGGAAGGGGACGGGACCCCTCCGTTGACGACGCCCCCGAGTAACCGTATTAGACCCCCGGGGGAATCGCTCATCGCTCGAAAAGGGAGGCGGTCATGAAGACCTTGGTGGTCCTGGTGATCCTGGCGTCCATGCTCGCCGGAGGTGTCGCGCTGGTGTCCTCCGGCGGCCCGGCCCCGCTGAGCAACGGCAAGAACCACCGCTGCGAATTCAAGTGCGGGTTGAGTTATTGCCTCGTGGACCTGACGCCGAAGAACAAGAACGACTGCCACTTCATCTGCGAGCCGTGCTAGCGCTCGGCTTGAGGAACGACGATCGGGGTCAGGCCTCGCGCCTTCAGCGCGTCGTTCATGCTCGAGAGATCCTTCACCGACAGCTCGTCGAACGCCCGCTCGACGTCCTTGAGCTCGCGCTCGAGCGCCGCGGTCCGGTCGATCAGGTAGGCGGCGGGACGTCCCTCGTAGGAAAGTAGCGCGCCGTACACCGACTCGACGTGCTCGCGCAGCCGCTCTTCGCCGGTGATCGCGCCACCCTCCTTGGTGGCGACGATCTTCCGCCGGAGCGCGTCGGCCGCGCCCGAGAGCGATTCCAGCGAGCGGCGGAGTCCATCGTCCTTCGGAAGCGGGCGAGCGCGCCCCGCCGCCCCGTCGCGGACCGCGACGATGCGGTCGTTGAGATCGCTCATGCGGCCGAACAGGGCGTGGACCCGCATCGCGGCGTCGAAGTTCGCCTTCCGGTCGTCCTGATCGAAGGTGGCCCGGCGGTCCAGGCCGATCTTGAGCGGGGTCTCGAGGACCTCTGCGCCCTTGGAGAGCCGGACCGTGTACGTGCCCGGCACCACGCGCGGGCCGCGCGTCGCGGTGTTGGCAACCTGGGCGGCGGGCGGCACACGGGGCGGCTTGACGCGCATGTCCCAGGTCACCCGGTTCAGGCCGCGGTGCGTGGAGGCGGCCGGGGCCGCCACGACCTTCCCGTCGTGGTCGAGGATCTCGAGCCGGATCGGCCCGAACAGGTGACGAGTGCGGAGGTAGTAGGTGATCTCCGCCGAGGTCGGCGCGCTCTCCCCCACGAACGTCGCGTCGCCGTCCGACCAACCTCCCGAGGCCTGCACGCGCTGCTGGACCGGGCGCGCGTCGACGAACGCCGCGTCCTTCTCCAGCGTCCCGGGGGTCAGCGCACGCAGCGGCGTGATGTCGTCCACGATCCAGATCCCCCGTCCGTGGGTGGCGATCACGAGGTCCGCGTCGCGCTCGTCCACCGTCAGATCGCGCACCGCGACGGTGGGAAAGCCCCCGCCCTTGAACGCCGCCCAGTGGCCCCCCCCGTCGTTGGAAACGTAGAGGCCGAACTCCGTGCCGAGGAACAGCAGGGCCGGCGACACCGGGTCCTCCCGGATCACGTGGACGTAGCCGCGCACCCCCTGCTCCGGCGACACGATCCGGCGCCAGGTCAGGCCGAAGTCGCGGGTCACGTACGCGTACGGGGTCATGTCCCCGAACGTGTGGCGGTCGATCGCGGCGTAGGCCGTAGCGGAGTCGTGCCGGCTCGCCTCGATCCACGAGACCCAGGAGCCGGGGGGCAAGCCCTCGATGCGCGGCGCCTGGTTGCTCCAGTGCCCCCCGCCGTCGCGCGTCAGCTGGACGTTCCCGTCGTCGGTGCCGACCCAGATGACCCCGCGATCGCGCGGCGACTCGCTGATCGTGTAGATCGTGGTGTGCGTCTCCGCGGCCGAGTTGTCCACCGTGACCCCGCCCGACTCCTCCTGCTTCTGCTTCGCCGGATCGTCGGTGGTCAGGTCGTGGGAGATGCGCTCCCAGTTCGCCCCATGGTCCCGCGTGCGGAACAGGAACTGCGCCCCGATGTAGAGGGTCCCCTTGTCGTTCGGGCTCAGGTGGATCGGCGTGTTCCAGTTCCAGCGGAGCTTCTCCCCGTACCCCGCGGTGGGCTGGATCGGGCGGGACTCGTGGGTCGATCGCCGGATCCTTCCGATCTCTCCGCCCTGGGATTCGGCGTAGACGTAGTCGGAATCCGCCGGATCGGGGAACATGAAGAACCCGTCCCCCCCGTTCAGGTTCTCCCACCGGGAGTTCGACACCCCGCCGGGATACGACGAGTCGCCGACCCACGCGCTGTTGTCCTGGAGGCCGCCGTACACCCGGTACGGATCCTGATCGTCGACGCTGACGTGGTAGAACTGCGACACGGGGAGGTTCATCGCCATGCTCCACCGGTTGCCGCCGTCGTAGGAGATGCCGAGGCCTCCGTCCGTGCCCGCCACCACGTGGCTCGGGTTCGTGGGATCGATCCATGCGACGTGCCAGTCGCTGTGCATGCCCCCGCCGGAGGCGGCGAAGGTCTTCCCCCCGTCCAGGCTGACGACGAGCCCGAGATCGGGCTTGAACACCTTGTCCGGGTTCTTCGGATCGACGATCAGGTTGGCGAAGTAGAACGGGCGCCATACGACGTTCTGGCTCCGGTCCCGCGCCGACCAGGTCGCCCCGCCGTCGTCGGACCGGTACAGGCCCGCCGCCGCGCACTCGACGACGGCGTAGACGATTTTCGGGTCCGACGGGGCCACGCTGACCGCGATCCGGCCGAACGGCTTCGCCGGAAACCCGCGGCTCGCCGAGCCCGAGATCTCGGTCCAGCTCGTCCCCCCGTCGGTGGACTTGTAGAGACCGCTCCCGCTGGGCGCCGACGGGGACTCGCCGCCCGACCGGAAGGTCCATCCCTTGCGCCTGAAATCCCACATCGCCGCGTAGAGCGTGTCCGGGCTCGCGGGATCGAGCGCGAGCGACGAGCAGCCGGTGGACGGATTAGACCCGCGGAGCGCGAGCGACCAGGTCTTGCCGCCGTCGGTCGTCTTGTAGAGCCCGCGATCCGTCGAATCGCTCCAGAGCTTCCCCGGGACGCAGGCGTACACCGTGTCGCCGTGACGCGGATCGACGGCCACGGCGGCGATCCGCTCGGACGCCTCGAGGCCCATGCGGGTCCACGTCTCGCCGCCGTCCGTGGACTTGTAGATCCCGTCGCCGAGCGAGACCGAGTTGCGCGTCCACGACTCGCCGGTCCCGACCCAGACCACCTTGGGGTCGCCCGGGTCGACCGCGATGGCGCCGATCGATTGCACCGGCTCCCGGTCGAACACCGGCTTGAACGTCGTGCCGAAGTCCAGGGAGCGCCACACCCCTCCGCTCGCGGCGCCGACGAACAGCGTCACCTTCCCGCCGACGACGACGCCGGTCACCGCGGAGATGCGCCCGCTCATCGCGGCGGAGCCGATGTTGCGCGCCCCGAGGCCGGAGATCGTCGCGGAGTCGAACTGTGGAGGCGGCAACGCGGGCGACGCGGTGCCGGCGGCGGCCGCGGCGAGGGCCACGAGCAGCAGTGGGTTCCGCATGGCCGCTCCTCCCCTACCGGCCCGCGGCCGGAGCGCCGGCCGGGAAGCCGAAGATCGCGTCGTCGAGGGCCACGTTCGCCTCGGCCTTGGTGATGCGGATCCTCTGGCCTCTTTCCGGCTGGTCCCTGGGGCGGCTCTCGATGGAGAACGGGAAGTAGACGCCGCCGACCCGCTCGTACTCGCCGAAGTCGGTCTGGGTCTCGACCTCGGCTCCCCGGACCTTGCGCTGTGAAACCCGCCGGATCTCGAGGAAGTAGTCGGGATCGAGATAGACGTAGTCGACGTCGCCCGTGGGCCGGCTCACCCTGAGCTTCAGCGCCTCGGTCCCGTCCACGTCCTCCGTACCCAAGGCGTCGACGCGGTTGCCCTTCGCCGCGGCGTCCACCAGCGGCCCGTCCAGGTCGGCGTCGTACGCCATCTCCTTGAGCGCGTCGGCCGAGAGCCGCTCCGGCTCCCTGCGTCCGCGGAACGGCTGGATCGTCCAGCCGTCCTTGCCGTCGTAGGCGCGGATCATCGTCAGGCCCTGCATCGTGGTCTCGGTGCGCATCGCGCCCGGGCGTTTCTTGAGCTCGAGGAACGTCGTCTCGAAGCCGCCGCCGGACCGGGCGCGGGTCCCCTCGACCCTGAGGGAGCGGATGGCCCGGAGCTTTTCCATGCCGCCGCGCGCCTCGACGTGCTTGGCGACGAGTTCGTCCGCGGTCATCGCGTGGGCGAGGCCGGCGGCGAGGGCGACCGCCGCGACGATTTCGAGACGGGAGATCCGCATGAGATCCTCCTGGGTCGGACCGCCGCCGGGACGGATCGCGGCTCCGTGACGCGGGCGGTCGCCTCAAGAGGATAACCGGGTCCGGGACCGCCGGCACGCGAGGCGCCCGCCGGGATCCGTCGCGCCGACTCCGCGACTAGCCGTCCCGTCCCCGGATCTGTCGGCGGCGGCCGAGGTACGCCGCAATCACGAGCGAGCCGGCCGCGAGGGAGACCGCGCCCGCGTCCCGCCAGGCGTGAGCGCCGCCGCCGCTGCAGGTGAAGTCGAGCCCCGGCGCGTGATTCATCGGCCCCACGTAGCAGAGCGCGGTGAAGAGCGCCTCGAACGGCCGCCCGCTTCGACTCCAGGCTCCGAGCGCCAGCGCCAGCGACGGAACGAACGCGGCGCCCGCCGCCCAGCCCGCCAGTCCCGCGACCTGACCGGCGAGGAGCAGGCGCACCGCCGACCCGACGCCCGTGAGAACCGCGAGGGCGAGCCCCGCGACCCAGACGGCGGGGAGCTGGCGCCGGAGCATCCCGGAGCAGGAGAAGAGCACCGGCCCGGTGCCGAATCGGTTCTCGCGGGAGCCCATCGCGGACCATGCGAGAATCGGCCAGAGCCAGGACGCCCCCAGAAGGACGCCTCGGTCGATCCCGGGCGGCGCCGAGAGCTGCGCGGCCACGAGGCCCGCCGCGACGGCGTACCACCACCAGCGAAAGCCGTGAAGGGCGAGGAGGACCTCCGCCCGGACGATCCGCGCGATGCCCGGGGAGCCGCGTCCCGAGCGGAGCGGCGTCAGATGGGCCGGCTCCCCCAGGGCGCGCTCCAAGGGGACCTCCGTGCCGCGCACGGCGGCGGCGCGCCGCGGCCGGCGCCATCCCCGCCGGGTCCTGGGCGAGGACGCCGCCCTCGCGTCGAATCGGTCGAAGACCAAGGCGGCGCCGAGCGCGATCGCGACGGCGATCGCCAGCCAGGCGAGACGGAGCCCCACCAGCTCGCGGGTCCAGGTCACCCCTCCCCAGCGCAGCGCGGAGGCGACCTCGATGGGATCGGTCGAGATCCTGAGGGAGAGGCCCCCCCGGTACCCCGGGATGGCCGCACGCGCCGCGGGCGTCAGCGAGTTCATCACGGCCACGAGGCCCATGGGATCGTACCCCTCTCGCCTCGCCGCGAACGACGACGCCATCACCCCGGTCCAGCCGAACAGGAACCACACGACGTTCCCCACGCCGCCGCGAAGGACCGGGAGGGTCTCGAACAGGAGGGCGAGGGCCGCGGTGAGCGCCATCGCGGGCAGGGCCAGCAGGAGGAAGGGGGAGAGAAGGGCCCACGGGTCGTGCTCCGGGGTCTCGCCGATGCGGAGCTGCATGAAGATCGCGGCCAGCGCCAGCACGGCGACCATCGCGGACAGGACCGCGAAGTTGCTCAGGAGCTTCCCCGCCATGTACGTGGAGCTCCGGAGCGGCGAGGCCGCGAGGATCTGTCCCACCCCGGTCACCCGGTCGCGCTCGACCCCGTTCTTCACGACGTAGAAGCCGACGAGGGAGACGAAGGCCGTCGTGACCAGCGTCATCATGGTTCCGATCCAGGCCGGGGTGTAGACGCCGCGGTAGTCGTCCAGGCGGAGCGCGATCTTCCCCACCGCCGCGAAGTATCCGAGGAGCACCGCGAAGAGCAGCGTCAGGAGGAAGCTGTACCGGCGGACGCGCTCGAGGAAATCCGCCCGGGCCGTCGCCCAGATCGCGCGCATCCCGCTCACGCCGCGGCCCCGGCCGCGCCGCCGCGGCGCGAGGCGAGGACGGAGAGATAGGCATCCTCGAGGGACGGCTCGAGCGGGCGCGCCGACGGGTCCGGCGGCGAGGCGGACACGACGCGGGCATGCACCCCGTCGGCGCGGTTCGCGATGGCGCTCACGAGGTGGCTGCCGCGGAGCGCTGCCAGCTCCGCGCTGGGGACCACCACCTCCCACACGCGGCCGGCCACCGACCGGAGGAGCGCCTCCGGCGCGCCGTGGGCCAGGAGCTCGCCGCGATCGAGGATGGCGATCTTCGTCGCGGCCGCCTCGACGTCCGAGACGATGTGCGTGGAGAGGAGGACGATCCGCTCGCCCGACAGCTCGGAGAGCAGGTTGCGGAAGCGGACCCGCTCCTCCGGGTCGAGGCCCGCCGTGGGCTCGTCCACGATCAGGACCTCAGGGTCGTTCAGGAGGGCCTGGGCGATCCCGACGCGCTGCCGCATCCCGCCGGAGTAGCCGCCCAGGGGCCGCCGGGCCGCGCTGGTGAGATTGACCAGCACCAGCAGCTCCTCGATGCGCCTCCGCGCCGCGGCCGCCCCGATCCCCTTGACCGCCGCAAGGTAGTCGAGGAACTCCACGGCGCTGAGGTTGGGATAGACGCCGAAGTCCTGCGGCAGGTACCCCAGGACCGTGCGGAGGCGATCCGGCTCGCGGACGACGTCGACGCCGTTCCAGGCGACCCGGCCCGCGGTCGGCCGCGTGACCGTGGCCAGGATCCGCATGAGCGTCGACTTCCCCGCCCCGTTGGGGCCCAGGAGTCCGAACACGCCGGCTCCCAAGGACATCCGCACACCGCGGAGCGCCTCGACGCGCCCGCGGTAGACCTTGCTCACGTCTTCGAGGACGAGCTGCATCGTCGATGGGCCTCCGAGGCGGGATCGCCGCCGGAGATGGTACGCGACGGGCGCGCCGGAGGTTCGCTACCGGTCAGACGAGTCCGCTCTTCATCGCGCGGAGGATCGCCTCGGTCACGCTGTGGACGCGCAGCTTCCGGTAGAGCCGCCTGACGTAGCTTCGCACCGAGTCGATGGAGATCTCGAGGTCGGCGGCGACCTGCTTGTAGGAGAGCCCCCGGGCGAGTCCCCGGATCACCGCCAGCTCGCGGTCGCTCAGCTCGACGGGCGGGACCGCCGCGAGGCTCGGCTCGACGCGCTCGCTGAAGCGCCGCAGCAGGCCGACGACGGTCCGCGCCACGCCCGGAGTGAGCGGCGAGCCGCCGGCCGCGACCAGCCGGAGCTGCTCGATGATCTCCCCCGGCCCCGCGGTCTTGAGCAGGTACCCGTCGGCCCCGGCACAGATCGCTTCCAGGATCTTCACCGACTCCTCGAAGACGGTGAGGATGACGACGCCCACTTCCGGGAGGATCCGCTTGAGCTCCCTCGTGGCTTCGATGCCGTTCATCCCCGGCATCTCGATGTCCATCACGGCGATGTCCCAACGGCCTTCGCCGGCGCTCTCTGCGGCGGCCCGCGCCGCCTCCAGCAGGCCCGCCGGCTGCGGGAACACGCCGGCGATCTCGACGTCCGGCTCCGCGGACAGGAGCGTCTCGAGACCCTCGCGGTAGAGGCGGTCGTCCTCGGTGATCACCACGCGAAGCGCTTCGCTCATGACCTCTCAGTCATCCCACGGGATCGGCCGAACGTCCTGTCGCATGAACATGCCTGCCCGGAAAATCCGTCTCACGCGTCTACGCCGATGAGGAGATTCTAGACGAGCCCGACCGCCGTCGCCGACGATGGTGAATTAGGTCATGGAATCCCCATGCCCCGCCGTTTGACGCCGCCGGGCCACCACCGTACTTTCGCTCGAGCGTGCCGGGGGGCTCTCGTACCCACCCGGCGGAAGGAGGAGAGACGGTATGAGAAGACGAGCCTTCGGGGCTGCACTGTTGCTGGCGATGGCCCTGGGCACCCTGGCCCTGTTGATCCCGCCGCCCAAGGCCTACGCCTGCCTGTTCTGCACTCCCATCTACGGCTGTCCGCCCTGCTACAAGCTGGTGTCCGGGTCCTGTTTCAGGTGCCCGAGCTGCGCTCCGATCCCCGGCTGCAAGACGTAGGACGGCACGGTCCCGTCAGGGGCGGTCCCGGCCCGGCGTTGCCGTGCCGGGGCCGTCGTCAAGGTGGGAATTCGGGGGTCGC
The DNA here is from genome assembly GCA_020073205.1 of Terriglobia bacterium. Classification (NCBI taxonomy): domain Bacteria; kingdom Pseudomonadati; phylum Acidobacteriota; class Terriglobia; species Terriglobia bacterium. The sequence continues at coordinate 42,922 of JAIQFR010000010.1, read as the reverse complement.
CGGATTACGGGGACCCTCGCCGCGGGCGGGGACAGCTCGGGAGCGGCTCCCAGTCTGCGACGAAACCGGCGGGCGGCGTCTCGGCGCACTCGGCGGGGTCGCAGCAGGTGTTGCAGACCCGCTTGAACGCCTCGTAGCGCCTCAGGGTCACGCGAGGGGACAGGAAGCCGTCGCGCTCCGGCTCCTTCTCGAGCAGGGCCGTGCTGAGGTACTTCTTGTTGTCGTCGGGAAAGACGGTCACGACCACCGAGTCGGGCCCGAGCTGGCTCTGAACTTCCAGCGCCCCGATGAAGTTGGCCCCCGAGGAGATGCCGACGCCGAGGCCGAGCTCGCGCGCGAGCCGCTGCGCCATCAGGATCGCGTCGCCGTCGTCGACGCTCACCACCCGATCGAGCCGGGCGAGGTCCACGATCGGCGGGATGAACTCGTCGGAGATCCCCTGGATCCGGTGCTTCCCGACCTTGCAGCCCGTGGAGAGGGTCGGCGAGTTGGCGGGCTCGATCGGATGCAGCTTGATGCCGGGAGCCTTCCCGCGCAGGAACCGGCCGACCCCCATCACCGTTCCGCCGGTGCCGACGCCGGCGACGAACGCGTCGGGCCGCCGGTAGTGGAACTGCATCTGCCACCAGATCTCCGGGCCGGTGCTCGTCGCGTGGGCGTCCACGTTGTCGTCGTTCGAGAACTGCCGGGGGAGGAACGTTCCGGGATGGCGCGCCGCCGACTCCTGGGCCAGGCGGATGCATCCCAGGAAGCCGCCCTGCTCCTTGCTGACCAGGACGATCTCGGCCCCCAGGCTGCGGATGAGCGCGACCCGCTCCTGGCTCATCCAGTCGGGCATGAAGATCGTCACCGGGTGGCCGATCGCCCGCCCGATGGCGGCGAACGAGATCCCGGTGTTGCCGCTGGTGGCCTCGACGATCGGGCAGTCCGGGGCTAGGACGCCGCGCTCGTACCCCTGGCGCAGGATGTGGAGCGCCATCCGGTCCTTGATGCTCCCCGTGAGGTTGAGGTACTCCGCCTTCGCGTAGATCACGCGCTCCTTGCCGGCGTACGTGACCTCGATGGCGAGCAGCGGGGTGTTGCCGACCAGGTGGGAGATGCCGGAGAAGCGCCGGACGATCTCGGCCGAGGCGGGAACCGGGATGGAGTCGATGGGCGCGGACCTCCCTCTCCGGCGTGGAGTATAGCAAACGGCGGCCGGCCCGACGGTACCGCCTCGCGGGACCTCGCCTCCGTCCGCGGTCGCGGACGGAAGCGAGATCCCCGACGGAAGACGCCAGCTGACGGTCGCTGCTATGGGAAGCAGACGCAGAAGGCGTTGTTGGGGCAACACCAACTGCCTGTGGGACAGGTGATCAGGTGCGATCCCCTGGGGCACTTGGTCTCGGCGGCCACCCTCGTGGTGAGAGCCGAGGTCCCGACGACGGCTGCCAGGACGAACATCAGGACGGCGAGCTTCTTGCGCATGCGAGGTCCTCCTCGTTCGGTTGCGATTGTCGATCGGTCTTCTTTACCGCTCTGCCGACCGATTGACAAACGACGAGCCGCGGTCGTGTAGAATCGAGGTTCCCCGTTGGAGGACCTCCTCGATGACCACGAGCCGTCTAGCCCGTCTCGTCCCCGTCCTGATGGCGGCCCTCGGGGCCGGCGCCATCGTCGCGGTCCTCGCGGCGGCGGCGGAGTCCCCGCGCTCCCAGGCCCCCCAGGCCCCGGTTCCCGCCCCTCCCGGCGGGGCGCCGCCGCGCACGGGACCGCCGCCCAGGCCTCCCACCCACGAGGAGAAGGCCGAGGCGTACTTCAAGAACATCCAGGTCCTCAAGGGGTACCCTGCGGACGAGGTGGTCCCGACGATGCAGTTCATCGCGGCGTCCCTCGGCGTGGAATGCGAGTTTTGCCACGTGGAGCGCGCCAACGAGAAGGACGACAAGAAGGAGAAGCTGACCGCGCGGAAGATGATCTCGATGACGCAGGCGATCAACCGGGACAGCTTCGAAGGGAAGCGCGAGGTCACCTGCAACTCCTGCCACCGCGGCGAGTCGAAACCGGTGGCGATACCGGCCGTCTTCGACCCGAACCTGCCGAGGGAGCCCGAGGAGGGCTCGCCCGAGGCGAAGGCCCCCGAGCTCCCGGCCGCCGGCGCGGTCCTCGACAGGTACCTGGCGGCCGTCGGCGGAGGCGAGGCGCTCGAGAAGATCACGAGCCGCGTCCAGAAGGGAAGGATGTCCGGGTTCGGCCCGGCCGAGATGCCCATCGAGGTGTACGCCCAGGCCCCCGACAAGAGGATCTCCATCGTGCACACGCCGAGGGGCGACAGCCTCACCGCCTTCGACGGCAAGGCGGGTTGGCTCGGGAACAGCGGCCGCCCGGCGCGCGACATGTCGGCCGCCGAGAGCGAGGCGGCGCGTCTCGACGCGGACATGCGCCTCCCGTCCCACCTCAAGGCGATGTTCAAGGAGTTCAAGGTCGTGCGGCCCGAGAAGATCGAGGGCCGCGACGCCAACCACGTGATCGCGATGAACGAGGGGCGGCCTCCCGTCGACCTCTGGTTCGACGCTGAGTCGGGGCTCCTCGTGCGGATGATGCGGTACTCCGAGACGATCCTCGGCCGCAGCCCGACCCGGATCGACTACGCGGACTACCGGGACGCCGACGGGGTCAAGATTCCGTACAGGTGGGCGATCTCGCGCCCCTCGGGCCGGTTCGAGATCCGGGTGGACGACGTCCAGCAGAACGTGCCGATCGAGGGCTCCCGGTTCGAGAAGCCGGCGTCGTCCTGACCCCGACCGTTCCACTCCGTCGGCTCACCTGAGCCCGGCGAGGAATCGCTCGAAGCGCGGCGCGCGCCGCATCGCGCGCACGTACTCGATCTCGCGCCGGGCCTCCTTGGCCTTCAGTACGGCGGCGAGGCGCTTGCGATCCTCGACCGGCCACCGGGCCAGATCGGGAACGAGCGCGGCGACCGGGGTCATGCGCAGCGCTTCCGCCCTGGCCTGCGGGATGCCCAGGAGACCGCCGACCTTCCGGGCCAACGCCGCCAACGCGCGCCCGCGATCCCCCGCGAAGCGACGCTCGATCATCCGTGTCACCGCCAGGCCCACGCGCTTCACCTCGACCTCGCGGAACCGCTCGGCGGGCGTGCCGTCGAGGGACAGCAGAAGATCGCTCCGCGCGAGCCGCCTCAGCGTCGCCGGGCCGGACCGCGTCCCCGGCCGCCTTCGGAGCCGGGCCGCCTCGGCCTCGGCCTCGGCGCGCACCGCGGCGTCCACCGGACGGAAGCCCAGCTTGTAGTAGAACCAGAAGGAGCCGGCCTCGATCCCCTCGGGGTTCCTGAACCCGAGCTGGTAGCGGCGCATCACCAGCTTCCGCTGCCCGAAGTGGTGGTGGAACAGCGCCGCGAACCCCACGAACGCGTGGGGCGACTCGCCGGCGCGGTAGGTCGGGAAGATGTTGATCGCGATGTCCGCCCGGTCGAAGAGCAGCGCCGCGTACCCGTAGCCGACCGGGACTCCGTTCTTCACCAGGAGCGCGCCGTAGTCCGCCTCCAGCGTGAGCCGGAGCGGACGCCAGAGGCCGATGACGTAGATCTCGAGGCCGCGCCCCGCGTCGAAGCGGTAGACCTCTTCGGGGTTGCCGTGCACGATCACGTGGAACTCGCGCTCGCGCTGGCTGAGCGCTGCGCGCGCCGCGTCGATGATCCTGAGGGCTCGCGCGGGGGCGAGCCGCGTGAGCGGGCGGGCGGGTTGCCGCACCGCGGCGGCGAAGTCGTCCGGCCGCTCCCGGATCAGGGCGCGATGGTAGAAGACTCGCCGCACGGGAAGCCTCGCGTGCGTGACGCTGTCGCGGCAGCCCGCGAGGTCCCACACGAGCGGCAGGTTGGCGGACTCGTAGAGGTGCGACGCCAGCGGCTCCCCGAGCGGTCGGCGGGCGAGCGCGTCCAGGATCCAGCGCAGCGCGGTCTTCCGGCTCCCCCGCCGCGCGCGCTCGACCCAGTCCCAGGAAGGAACGTCGTCGTCGTCGAGCCCCTCGCTCTCGGCCCATGCGGTGCAGAGCGAGAGCATCGCGGCCAGGTCGTCCCAGCGATGGCGCTTGTAGGCCGCCCAGTCGATCTCCACCGCGGGCCCATAGCGCGCGGCCAGCCAGCGGGCCATCCGGTGGTTGTAAGGGTAGCGGTAGACCGACCCCGCGATGCCGGTGTTCTCGAGCTCGTCGCGAAACGGACGCGCGCGCCGCTCGAATCCCTGAAGCTCGCGGAGGGCGCGCTCGAGCTCGGCCGCATTCCGCGGGAACGCCCGCGTGAAGCAGAGCTGCTCGTGGCGCGCCAGGAGCGCCTCGCCGCGAGCGGTGTCGCGTGAGGGGTGCATCCGTCGGGTGACTCCGCGTGATGCCAGGGAAGGACCGTCCCCGGGGCCCCAGCATACCCCGAGACCCGCTGTGAGCTTTCGCGCGCCGGCCGGGACGGCCGGTTTGAGCGCCCGCAGCTTCCGTGCTAGAAACGAGTGTTCGCTCGATCGACGGAGGGGAAAGCGCATGGCTCATCCGCGGCGGTGGGTTCTCGTCTCTCTCGGCGCGGCGCTCTTCGCCGCGCTCGCTCTCGCGGCGGCCTCGGACCGGCCCGCGGAGCGTAGCTTCCACTTCACCTACACGGCGGCGCTCAACGACATCCCGGAGGGCGCGAAGAAGGTCGCGGTCTGGCTCCCCTACCCCGGGAGCGACGCCCACCAGGAGATCTCCCACATCAGCGTGCGCTGCCCGTACCCGACCCGGGTCACGAAAGACCCGGAATACGGCAACACGACCCTCTACGTCGAGGTCGATCACCCCGCGAAGCCCTCGTTCGAGATCGACGTCTCGTTCGACGTGACGCGCAGGGAATACGTCCGGCGGGACTTCGACAAGGCCGGGAAGAGCGGCCCGTCCGCGAAGGAGGTCCCCTCTCGGTACCTGGCGGCCGACCGCCTGGTCCCCTTGAACGAGAGGATCCACGGTCTCGCGTCCGAGATCACCGCGGGGAAGACGTCCGACCTCGAGAAGGCGCGCGCGATCTACGACTACGTGGTCGCCAACATGAGGTACGACAAGTCGGGCACCGGCTGGGGGAACGGCGACATCCTCTGGGCCTGCGACGCCAAGCGCGGCAACTGCACCGACTTCCACGCCCTGTTCATCGGCCTCTGCCGCGCGGTGGGCATTCCCGCGCGCTTCTCCATCGGCTTCCCGCTTCCCGAAAAGCGCGGCGAGGGGGAGATCCCGGGCTACCACTGCTGGGCGGAGTTCTTCCTGAGCGGGTACGGCTGGGTCCCGGTGGACGCCTCGGAGGCCGCCAAGCGTCCCGACAAGAAGGAGTACTTCTTCGGCGCGCACGACGAGAACCGGGTTCAGCTGAGCACCGGCCGGGACATCGTCCTCGACCCGAGGGAGGCCGGTCCTCCGCTCAACTACTTCGTCTACCCGTACGCCGAGGTGGACGGCGCGCCGTTCAAGGAGATCGGGAGGAAGTTCACGTTCCAGGATCGCGCGGCGGTCAAGGCGGCGGCGGAATCGCGGTCGTAGGCCGCGACGCAGGCGGCCCGAGGAATTCCGCCGCGACCGCCTTGGGACTGCGCCCCGCCTCGTCCACCTCGCGGTTGAGCCCGCGCATGCGGGCCACGTCGATCGTCCCGTCGAGCGACGACAGCGCCGCGACCGCGTCGGGCCGGCGACGGGCGAAGGATCGGCTCGCCAGGACCACCGCGTCGTACGGCGGGATCGCCCCGCGGTCGTCCTCGAGCGTGACCAGGTCGTACGCCGCGATCCGGCCGTCCGACGAGTAGGCGGTGATCACGTCCACCTGGCCGGCCGCGATCGCCGCGTACATCAGAGAGGGGTCCATGCTGCGCCGCTCCGCGAAGTCGATCCCGTAGGTCCGGCGCACCGAGGCCCACTCGCCGCGCCCCCAGATCTCGTAGTCCCCCGCGGCCCTGAGCCGCCGCGCGAAGGGGACGAGGCCGCTCAGCGTGCGGACGCCGAGCGCGTCGGCCCGCTCGCGGCGCAGCGCGAACGCGTAGGTGTTCTCGAAGCCGAGCCTCGCGATGAGCCTCATGCCGTGGGTCTCCGCGAGCCAGAGGCGGACTTCGTCGAGCAGCGCGCCGCGGCCGGGTCCCGCCCCGGGCCGCTTCATCAGGGTCGCCCAGATCGTCCCCGTGTAGTCCACGTAGGCGTCGATCTCGCCCCGCGCGAGGGCGTCGAAGGCCACCGCCGAGCCAAGCGAGGAGACGACCTCCGCCGGCGAACCGGTGGCGCCACGCACCTTCGCGGCGAGGATTTCCGCGAGCACGGCCTGCTCGGTGAACGGCTTGGCGCCGATGCGCACGGGGCGCTCAGCCGGCCCGGCGCCCGGCAGGGCCGCCACCGCCCACGCCAGAAGGCCGAGGAGGCCCGCGCCGCCCACCCGCTTGAGCCACGGGCGACGCTCCCCGTAGCCGCGGGCGACGGCCAGCACGAGGCCGTCGAGGACGAGCGCGAGCGCGGCGGCCGAGACGCAGCCGACCAGGACGGCGTCCAGGTTCCGGGTCTGCAGGCCGCCGAAGATGTAGTTGCCGAGGCTGGGGGCCCCCACCGGCGTCGAGAGGGTCGCCATCCCGACGGTCCAGACCGTCGCCGTTCGCACGCCCGCCAGGATCACGGGAAGGGCGAGCGGCAGCTCGACGAGGCGCAGCTGCTGGCCCGGCGTCATGCCCACGCCCCGAGCGGCCTCGATCATGGCGGGGTCGAGGCCGGCGAGCCCGGTCACCGTGTTGCGCAGGATGGGAAGGAGGCTGTAGAGGACGAGACCGAGCAGCGCCGGGAGCCAGCCGATCCCGGGCAGGCCGAGGGCGGCGAGGAGCGGCACCATCACGGCGAGCAGCGCCAGCGCCGGGATGGTCTGGACGAGCGCGGCAGCGGCGAGGACCGGCGCCTCGAGCCGCTTCACGCGGGTCACCAGGATGCCGGCGGGGACCGCGATCGCCGTCCCCGCGAGGAGCGCTGCGAGGACGAGCTGCACGTGCGCCGTCAGCAGCGACGGGAGCAGCGCGAGCTGCTCACCCATTCGCCGGCCCCTGAAGGAGCGCGTCGATCGCCCGCGCCTGGCGGCGCGGCGTCTCGAGGAGCTGCGCGACGCGCTCGTCCGCCGGAGCGCGCGAGAGCTCGGAGGGCGTCCCCACCTGCAGGAGGCGGCCGGCGTGCATCACGCCGACGCGGTCGGCGAGCATCAGCGCCTCGGCCATGTCGTGCGTGACGAACACCGCGGTCGGCCGCACCCTGAGGCGCAGCGCCATGAACGATCGCTGGACGTGGTCGCGGGTGATCGGATCGAGCGCCCCGAACGGCTCGTCCAGCAGCATCACCTTCGGGGAGGCCGCGAGGGCGCGCGCGACGCCCACGCGCTGCAGCTGCCCGCCGGACAGCTCGGAGGTCCTCCGGCTCCCGAGCGCCGGGTCCAGCTCGACGAGCTCCAGGAGCTCGGCGACCCTGGCCGCGATCCGGCCGGCCTCCCAGTGGGCCAGGCGCAGGGGAACGGCGACGTTCTCGCCGACGGTCAGGTGCGGGAACAGCCCGACCCCCTGGAAGACGTAGCCGATCCGCCGGCGCAGGACGTGGGGCTCGAGCCGGGTCACGTCCTCCCCGTCCACCCGCACGCGTCCCGCGCTGGGCTCGACGAGCCGGTTGATCATCTTGAGCGTCGTGGTCTTCCCGGAGCCCGAGCGCCCCACGAGCGCCAGCATCTCCCCCGCCGGTACGACGAAGGACACGTCGTCCACGGCGGCGCCGCCCGGATAGCGCTTGCTCAGCCCCAGGACCTCGATCATGCCGCGCGCCGCAGCAGCACGGAGGCGAACAGCCCGTCGGGGTCGGTGGTCCAGCGCTCGATCCCGAGCCCGGTGCCGGGGAGGCGCGCCTCGAACGACTCCCGCGTGTACTTGCAGGACAGCTCGGTGCGAATCTCCTCCCCGGCCCGGAGCAGAAGCTCGATCGACGCGCCGGGCAGGCGCACGCGCATGTCGCGGGTGGCCCTGAGGCGCATCTCGATCCAGGCGCGCTCGCGGTCGTAGAAGGCGACGTGCTCGAACGCCTCGGGGACGAAGTCGGCCGAGAGGCCGGCGTTGACGACGCGGAGGATGTTGCGATTGAACTCCGCGGTGACTCCGGCCGAGTCGTTGTACGCGGCCTCGAGCCTCCCCTCGTCCTTGACGAGGTCGATCCCCAGGAGGAAGCCGTCGCCCGGCTCGAGCTGGCGCGCCAGCGCCGAGAGGAACCCCGGCACCTCGTCGGGATGCAGGTTGCCGATGGTGCCGGCGAGGAACAGGACGAGCCGCCCCCCGCCGGGACCGAGCGACGCGAGGTCCAGGACGAAATCGCCGACGATCCCCCTCGCCTCGAGGGCCGGGTAGTCGGAGGTCAGGCCCGCGATCGACCGCTCCAGCACGCTCTCGCTGATGTCCAGCAGCACGCAGCGCTCGAGGAACCCCCGCGACCGCATCGCGTCGAGGAAGAGGCGCGTCTTGACCCCGAGACCGGAGCCCAGCTCCGCCAGCTCGCGAGGCGCGACGAGCGAGACCACCTCGTGAGCCACCGACCGCAGGATCGCCTCCTCGGTCCGATACGGGTAGTACTCCGGAAGCCGGGTGATCGCGTCGAACAGCTCGCCCCCTCTCCGGTCGTAGAAGTACTTGCACGGCAGCGTGGGGAGCGGGCGCGCGGAGAGGCCCGCCCGGACCTCGGCCGCCATGCGATCACGCGCGGCGCCGGCAGCGAGGGACCGGGCGACGCTGGGTCGAGGCGGGAGCCGCATCTTCCGATTCTACCCGAGAGCCGCGGCGCCGCGGCCGGCGGCTCAGAGGCCCAGCTCCCCCAGGAGCCGCCTCCAGGCGCCTCGCTCGCGCGCCGGGGCGAACAGCGGCCGGCGCCCGCGGCACCAGGCGGCGAGCGTCCGGAGGAACCCGGGCTCCCCCTCCGCGCGAAGCAGCAGCCGCCGCAGCCCGGCGGTATCCCCCACCTCGAAGAAGCCCGGATACCCCTCGCCGAGGAGACCGATCGTGCAGGGGATGCGCGTGGCGACCACCGGCACGCCGGAGACGACCGCCTCCGAGACCACGTTCGCGCCCCCCTCGCTCCGCGAGGTGACCACGAGGAGCCGCGAGCCGGCGATCAGACGTCGCGCCTCACTGCCGGAGCGCTCGCCGAGCCACGAGTAGCGGGGGTTCGCCGCCGCCCTCCGTCGCGCCTCGCGACCGAGTCCCGATTCGAGGACGCGGCCCGCGTGCCGCACCCTGAGCCTCGACGAGCTCGGCAGGCCGCGCACGGCCTCCTCCGCCCGGAACGGGTCCTTCACACCGCGCAGGTGCGCGGCGACCGCCACGTCGAAGAAACGGCGGGAGCGCGGCGGCGCCGCGGCCGGAGCGCGCGCCGACTGCAGGATGACCCGGGTCTTGTCGCGCAGCCCGGGCGGCAGGCTCTCCGCGGCCAGCGGGTGGAGCACGACGAGCCGGGATGCCGGCTCGAGAGCCCCCCATGCCTCGGGGGCGCCCGGCAGATCGACGTAGAGGTCGGTCCCTGCGAGCGTCACGATCGTCGGGGCTCGGGGCGAGCGCCGGCGGAAGCGCGCGATCGCGGCCGCGGAGCGGGTCGCGTGGACGGCGACGAGCAGGTCCGCGGGACCCGCGCCCGCATCGCGGTCAATCGTCGCCACGTGTCCCAGCTCGCGCAGCAACGTCCGCCAGCGCTCGGCGGTCACCCGATTTCCGCTGTGCGCGCCGCGAGGCGCGGGGCAGGCGATCACGATCCTCATCGAGCGCCCATGGTATCCTGCGGGCATCGAGGCTCCAAGATCGGCGATGAGCACCGGGAGCGCACCTCCGACGCGCGACGAGCTGGCCCGGCAGCTCCGGGACGCGCGTGCGCGCACGCTCCAGCTCGTGTCAGGCCTGAGCGACGAGCAGCTCATGGGCCCCAGGCTCGCCATCGTCAACCCGCTGCGCTGGGAAGTGGGACACGTGGGCTGGTTCCAGGAGAGCTGGGCCCTGCGCCACCTCTGGAGCGAGCCCCCGTCGAGGCGGGACGGCGACTCGCTCTACGACTCGTCCAGGGTCGCGCACGACACGCGCTGGGACCTGCCGCTGCCCACCATGGCGGAGACGCTCGAGTTCGCGCGTGGCGTCCTGGAGCGGATCCTCCACCGGATCGCGACGCACGAGCCGGACGGGAAGGCCGCCTACTTCTACCGCCTGGCGCTCTTCCACGAGGACATGCACGACGAGGCCTTCACGTACACCCGCCAGACGCTGGGCTATCCCGAGCCGCGCCTCGCGGCGGCCGCCCCTCCTCCCGACGAGGCCGGCCCGCTCCCGGGCGACGTGGAGGTGCCAGGCGGGACGCATCTCCTCGGGGGAACCCGCGACTCGCCGTTCGTGTTCGACAACGAGAAGTGGGCGCACGGGGTGACGGTCGCCCCGTTCCGGATCGCCCGAGCGCCGGTGACGAACGCCGAGTTCGCCGAGTTCGTCGAAGCGGGAGGCTATCGCGCGGAGCGGTTCTGGACCCCTGGGGGCTGGCGCTGGCGCGCGTCGGTGGCTGCGGAGCGCCCCGTCTACTGGGAGCAGGCGCCCGGAGGCGGGTTCGTTTGGCGGCGCTACGACCGGGTCGTCCCGCTCGCGCCGCACGCCCCGGTGATCCACGTCAACGCGTTCGAGGCCGACGGTTATTGCCGCTGGGCGGGACGCCGCCTGCCGACGGAAGCCGAATGGGAGCTGGCGGCCACCGGTCCCGCCGAGGTTGGCCGCAAGCGGCCGTTCCCCTGGGGTGATGAGCCGCCGACGTCCGAGCACGCCAACCTCGACGGAAGGTGGGGCGGGTGCGTCGACGTGGCCGCCCTGCCCGCGGGGGACAGCGCGTTCGGCTGCCGCCAGATGATCGGAAACGTTTGGGAGTGGACCGCGTCTCGCTTCCTGCCGTACCCCGGCTTCGTCGCGGACCCCTACAAGGACTACTCGGAGCCCTGGTTCGCGACCCCGCACCGCGTCCTGCGGGGCGGCTGCTGGGCGACCCGCGGGCGACTCTTGCGCAACACCTGGCGGAACTTCTACGAGCCCCACCGCCGCGACGTGCTCGGCGGCTTCAGGACCTGCGCGCCGTAACGCCCACGCGGTTTCGGATTACGGTTCGGCACTCCGGATATCGATCTTGCATCGGCCGGGGACGCCCGCGCTTTCAGGGCGCCGGGACGGGTGCCCGCGTCGTGCCGGCGACCTATATTCGGCCCTGACATGGAGACCGGCCCCCGCACGCCCACCCAGGCCACGAGCGCCCTCGCCGAGCCGCCACTGCCCGGCGACTTCGACGCCGCCCTCCCGGTCCAACGCCCCGCCCGCACTCTCGTCTCGTGGAACCCTTCGACGGGACGGCCGCTCGAGGAAGTCCCCTTGGCCGACGCCGACGAGATCGACGCGGCGGTGGACGCGGCGGCTTACGCCTCGGTGCTCTGGCGCGGCTCCCCCCGGGAGGAGCGGAGCCGGCGGCTCCGCAGGCTCGCCTCCGCGATCCTCCATCGCGCGCACGAGATCGCGCGCCTGATTGCGGCGGAGCAAGGGAAGCCGGTGACCGAGGCCCTCGCCCTCGAGGTGCTCCCGACGCTCGACCACCTCGAGTTCCTCGCGCAGCACGCCGGCCGACTCCAGAGCCGGCCGATCCAGGCTCCGCACCCGCTGTACTCGCACAAGAGCGTCCACGACGTCTACGAGCCGCTCGGCGTCGTCGCCCTCGTGACCCCGTTCCCCCTCCCGTTCGCGCTCCCGCTGGTGCAGGTCGGGGCGGCCCTCGCCATGGGGAACGCGGTCGTGCTCAAGCCCTCGGAGCTGACCCCCTGCTGCGGGCTCAAGATCGCGGAGCTGTGCGAGGAGGCGGGCTTCCCCGAGGGGCTGGTCGGGGTCGTCGCCACCGGACGCGAGGAGACGCTGCACCTCGTCGCCCACCCTCGCGTGGACAAGGTCTTCTTCGCCGGCGCGACCGAGACCGGCCGCCAGGTGATGGCCACCGCCGGGTGCGCTCCCCGCCCGGTGGTCCTCTCGCTGGGAGGCAAGCACCCTTCCATCGTCGCCGCGGACGCCGACGTCCGGCGGGCCGCCCGCGGCGTCGTCTGGGGCGCGCTCGCCAACGCGGGGCAGAACTGCGGCGCCATCGAGAGGGTCTACGTCGACGAGCACGTCGCGGCGGAGTTCGTCGAGGCCGTCGAAGAGGAGGTCGACGGCGTCCGCGTGGGCGATCCCCTCGAGAAGGACATCGACATGGGTCCCCTCGTGTCGGAGGAGCGCGTCGAGGCGGTCCACCGCCAGGTGACCGAAGCCGTCCAGGCCGGGGCGCGCCTCCTGTGCGGCGGGATGCCGATGCCGTGCCCGGGCTACTTCTACCCCCCGACGATCCTCCTCGAGCCGCCGCCCCACGCCCGCATCCTCCGAGAGGAGACGCTGGGCCCCGTGATCCCCATCGTGGTCGTGGACAGCCTGGAGCGCGCGATCCTGCTGGCCAACGACAGCGAGTACGCGCTGACCGCCAGCGGCTGGACCACGTCGGCGGGGACCGCGGACCGGATCATGTCGGGGGTGCAGGCCGGCGTCGTCACGGTCAACGACGTCCTCTACGCCTTCGGCGAGCCGGCCTCCACCTGGTCGGGCTACCGCTCGAGCGGCGTCGGCAGCACCCACGGTTTCGCCGGGCTCCGGGAGATGAGCCGCAGGAGGTTCGTCTCGTACGACCCGTGCCGCACCGAGGCCCCCGTGTTCGCGTTCCCGTACGACGCGGAGGCCGCGCGGGTCGCCGACGCGTCACTCCAGGCGATCCACGGCCGGAGCCTCATGAGGCGGCTCCTCGCGGTGGGCTCGCTGATCCGCGGCCGGCGGTTCCGCGCCCGGCGGCGGGTCGCCTCCTTCCTCCTCTCGATCCTCCCCGGTCACCGCTGAGCCTCCCCGGCGGCGCGCCCGGGATCTCCCGGGTTAGTCTTCTCCCCTGCTAACGGAACGCCGCCCGTGGTGTCCTTATGGGCCGGAGGAGCGCTTTGGAGTTCAGCGACCAGGACCTGACCCGGGAGATCCGCTCCGGCTCGAAGGTGGCCTTCGAGAAGCTGGTGAGCCGGTACGGGCGCCTGGTCCACCGGATCGCCTTCGGGTTCACGGGGGATCGCGAGAGCGCCATGGACGTCGCCCAGGACACGTTCCTCAAGGTCCACACCCGGCTCGGCACGTTCAGGGAGGACGGCGATCTCAGGAACTGGATCGCACGGATCGCCGCCCACGAGGCACTCAATCTGCGCCGCGCGGCGCGGCGCCACCCGACCTCCGAGCTGGACGAGACCCTGTTCCTCGACCCCGACCCGCCGCAGGACGAGAGGCTGCACGAGCGCGAGACGCGCGAGGCGCTGCACCGCTCGCTCGCCACCCTGAGCCCCCGCCAGCGGCTGGCCGTCGTGCTCCGCTACTTCCAGGGGATGTCCCCCCGCGAGATCGGCGCCGTGCTCGAGTGCAGCGAGGGCACCGCGCGGAGCATCCTCTTCCGCAGCCTCAGGAGACTGCGCGCCGTGCTGGTGGAATCGGAGGGCTCCCTGCCATGAGCGACTGCGAACGATTCGAGCCGACGCTCGAGGCCTACGTGGCGGGCGAGCTCCCCGAGGCCGCGATCGGGCCGCTGCTCGCGCACTGCCGCGCCTGCGAAGCCTGCCGGCGGCTCCTGGAGCTTCACCGCGACCTGTCCCGGCTGGCGGCGGACGCTCCTGGGCCGGACGAGGCGGACCTCGAGATATTGAGGGAGCGCGTCGTGCGCGGCATCGCGGCCGCGGGTCCTGCGGCGGTCGTCGGGCGCGCGGGACCGGCGCACACCGTTCCCTGGGGAATCGGGAGCGGCCGCATCCCCTGGATCGCCATCGCGCTGGCCGCGTCGGTCCTCCTGTTCGTCGCCGGCCTGGCCGCCGGGCGCGCACCCTGGGGGAACCCCGAGGCGGCTCTCAGGAACCGGCTCGTCGCCGCGATCCGGAGCGACGCGGCGTCCAACCACGAGCTTCAGGACGTCGAGGACTCGCCGTTCACCTACTCCAACGTGTCCCTCCGCCGCGCGAAGGGGGAGAGGGTCGCCCTCGACTTCGACGTCACGACCCACGTGCAGCTCGTGGAGCCGGTGAAGTCCGCGGTGGTCCAGGACGTCCTGGCGCAGGCGCTCCTCGACCCCTCGAGCGCCGGCGCCCGCCTCCGGGCGATGGAGCTCTCGGCCGAGAACCTGGAGCCCAAGTTGAAGGAGGCGCTGCTCCTCGCCATGCGCAACGACCAGAGCCTCGCGGTGAGGCTCGAGGCGCTGTCGATCCTGTCCCCGCGCCTGACCGATCCCGACGTGCAGACGGCGGTGCTCGCCACGCTGCGGGACGACGAGTCCGTGCAGATGCGCCTCCTCGCCCTCGACGCGCTCGCGGCCCACAGCGTCGATCGCCGCCGCCTCCGCGAGGCGATCCGGGAGAAGGAGCGCCCGGGGGACGAGGCGCTCATGGTCCGTCTGGCCCAGTTCGACAAGAAACTCTGATTCGAGACGGCGGGGGTCGCTCTCCGCCAAGGAGCCGAACATGCGCAGAACCGCCATCGCCGCCCTGCTCGCCGCCGCCTGCCTGGCGGTGTCCGCCGCGACCGCCGGCGCCGACTCGATCACCCGGGAGTTCCCGGCCTCTGCCGGAGGACTCTTGACCCTCGACCTCGAGTCCGGCGGGTCCGTCGAGATCTCGGGGACCGGCGGCTCGTCGATCTCGGTGACCTACGACCTGTCCTGCAAGCCCGAGTGCGACATCGCGTTCGAGGAGACCAAGGGCGGCCTGAAGGTCACGAGCAACTTCAAGGGACACGGCGGGAAGCAAAGCTCCAGCAGCGACTTCAAGATCCGGGTCCCCCGCTCGTTCAACGTGGAGCTGGACTCCATGGGCGGCGAGTTCTCCCTCGACGGCGTCGACGGGAAGTTCACCGGCGAGACGAAGGGCGGCGCGCTGAAGCTGCACGACGTCAAGGGCGAGGCCGAGCTGACCACCATGGGCGGGGAGATCGAGGTCACCGACTCGACGCTGGACGGCCACCTCAAGACCATGGGCGGCGAGGTCAGGATCGAGAACGTGGTGGGCGACGTCAAGGCCAGCTCGATGGGCGGCAACGTCCGCTACAAGAACGTCACCCGCCGCGACGGCGGCGTCGCCTCCCCGGAGCGCACCGGTAAGGGCCTCGACGAGGTCAAGCCGGACTCCGTGCAGATCTCCACCATGGGTGGACCGATCGAGGTGAAGGACGCCCCCGAGGGCGCGGACCTCCACACCATGGGCGGCGACATCAACGTCCAGAACGCCCAGCGCTTCGTCCGCGCCACGACCATGGGGGGCGACATCGAGATCGGCTCCGTGGACGGCTGGGTCAAGGCGACCACCATGGGCGGCGACATCAGCGTGACCGTGACCGGCAAGGGCGGCGACGTGGCCCTGACCTCGAACGGGGGCGAGATCACCCTCCACGTCCCCTCCGGGTTCCGCATGGACCTCGACCTCGAGATCGCGTACACCCGCAACAGCAGCCAGGAATACAAGATCGTCGCTCCCGGCGGCCTGAAGGCGACCGTGAGCCCCGAGTGGGACCACACCCACGGCTCCCCGCGCAAGTACATCAAGATGTCGGGCGCGGTGAACGGCGGCGGCAACAAGGTGAAGATCGAGACGATCAACGGGAACATCTCGGTGAAGGAATAGGGAGTGAGTCTCCGCGCGCTCGCTCACGAGCCGCGGGCGCTCCGACGCCGGGACCTGCGGGCGCTATAATGCCCACCGGTCCCGGAGCCTCCAATGAGAAAAGGTCAATCCGTGGTAGCGCGGTCCCCCGAGGTCTTGCAGGGAACGCCGGTGTTCTCCGGAACACGGGTGCCCGTCGAGGCGCTGATCGACTACCTCGAGGCGGGCGATCGCCTCGAGGACTTCCTCGACGATTTCCCGACCGTCTCGCGGGAGCAGGCCGTCGCCGCTCTGGAACTGGCCAAGGAGGCGCTGCTCCAAGATGCGGGTGCTGCTTGACGAATGCCTCCCGCGAAGGTTGAGGCTCGCGTTCCCCGATCACGAGGTTTCGACGGTTCCCGAGGCAGGCTGGTCGGGACGGAGCAATGGCGATCTCCTGACCCTCGCGAAGGACCGATTCGACGTGTTCATCACGATCGACCGAAACCTGGCCGCGCAACAACCTCTCGCCGGAATGCGCTTGGGCGTCATCGTGCTCCGAGCGAGCAGCAATCGCTTCGAGGATCTCAAGGCCTTGGTGCCGGAGATCACGAAAGCTCTGGCGTCGATTCGACCGGGGGATGTCGTGCGGCTCGGCGGCTGACCCGCGCGCCGGGTGCCCGCCGCCGCGAGCGGCAGGTGGGCGAGGCCGTTCGTGTCCACGACGATCATGGCCGTCCCGCCGCCTTGGCCTTCTTCAGCGATCTCGCGGTGAGCGGCGGAACGGCGAGCCGCTCGCGCAGCGCGTCGGCGTTCGCGAGGAAGGCTGCTGGATCGACCGGCCTTCCGCCGAGCGAGGCATCCAGGCGCTCGAGAATCTCGCTGTTGAGGCTGCGGCGATGCGTCGCCGCACTTGTCTTCAGCTTCTCGTAGAGCGCGGTGGGGATGTTCTTGAGCGTGAGCGCTGGCATGACGGAGGAACCTCCATATGGTTCCACAATGGAACCATTGTGGAATCTACCCCCGAATGAAAAGGTGGACGAGCGCGGCCTGCTCGGCTTCAGGACGGAACCCCGGGGCCGCGTCGCCGCGGGCGCGACGGGCTCCCGCGAGGGACCGTGATCAACTTGGGCGAACGCGGTCCCGGAGGCCGCTTGAGTCACGATCCGCTTGGCTGCGTTCGCGAAACCTCGGATCAGCGGGGGCAGGTCTGCTCGCGCGAGCGGAAGGCCCATCACCTTCCGAGGGGCTCTGATGGTGTGGATAGAAAAGTTAACACTTGTTTATAAGTGATGTATGTTCTATCCAGCATGAAGAGATCTCCTGTAAGAGGGAGGGTGATCGCGGCCTTCCGCCATGCTGGGGGGGTGCTGCGGACCACCAAGGCGCTGGGTGCCGGCGTGCATCCGCGCGACCTTTACGCCCTGCGGGACTCTGGGGTTGTCACGCGCGTGAGCCGTGGGGTCTACCGTCTGGCCGACCTTCCGCCCCTGGCCGAGCCCGACCTCGTGACCGTGGCCTACCGCATCCCCAAGGCCGTGATCGCGATCGTGTCCGCGCTCCACTTCCACGGGCTCACGACAGAGATTCCCCACGAGGTGAGCATCGCTCTCCCGCGCGGAACGGCTCGACCCCGGCTCGAGTGGCCGCCGCTCCGCATCTATCGCTTCTCCGGCTCGATGTTCACCTCGGGGATCGAGACCCACGAGCGCGACGGGGTCGAGATCCGCGTGTACGAGCCTGCCAAGACCGTCGCCGATTGCTTCAAGTTCCGCAACCGGCTCGGGATCGAGGTCGCGATAGAAGCCCTGCGCACCGGCCTTGCCGAGCGCAAGTTCGCGGCCGCCCAGGTTCTCCGCGCGGCGAAGCTCTGCCGCGTGGACCGGATCGTTCGCCCGTACCTCGAGGCGGTGCTGTGAGTCGGCCAGGAGCCAGAGGCTCGCGTTCCCGGATCACGAGGTTGCAACGGTTCCCGAAGCGAGCCCGTCGGGCTCCCCATTCGGATTACGATAGGGCTCAGGGGCGCACGACGGTCGACGCCCCAGCGTCAGATCCGAGGTGACGAACGATGATGACGCTCCGGCTTCTCAGCTCGGGTCCCGGGACGGTTCCTCAGGCCACAGCGTGGTACCTCGCGGACCTCGGCGAGGCTCGCGGGAAGCAGGAGCTCTTCACCAGGCAGGCTCCTCAGCAGTTGAAGGTGTTGCGCGAACACGCGCTGATCGAGAGCGCCGTCTCCTCCAATCGAATCGAGGGCGTGACGGTCGATCAGAAGCGAATCGCCACCCTGGTATTCGGCAGATCGAAGCTGAGGGACCGCAGCGAGGAGGAGGTTCGAGGCTATCGGGACGCGCTGAGGCTCATTCACGAAAGGCGGAAAGGTCTGCGGGTCTCCGAGAGAACGGTGCGCCGCCTGCACCGGCTCACCCGCGGCGAGATCTGGGACGCCGGGCGCTACAAGGAGAAAGACGTCGATGTCATCGAAAAGCGGAAAGACGGAAGCGCTCGGGTCCGGTTCCGCAGTGTGCCAGCGAGCCACACCCCCGCCTTCATGGCCGAGACCCTCGAGAGCTGGAATCGGGGGTTGAAGGAGCGGTGGACGCATCCCCTCATCCTGCTGGCGGCGAGCAACCTCGACTTCCTCTGCGTCCATCCATTCCGAGATGGAAACGGCCGGGTCTCGAGACTCCTGCTGCTTCTCCAGAGCTATCACCTCGGCTACGAAGTCGGACGGTACATCAGCCTGGAGCGGCTCATCGAACAGAACCGGGAGCGGTATTACGAAACGCTGGAGTCAAGCTCCCGCGGCTGGCACGGCGGCCGCCACGACCCCTGGCCGTACATCAACTTCCTGCTCTATGTCCTGAAGGCGGCCTACCGGGAATTCGAAGAACGGGTCGGCCGAACGAGGAGCCCACGGGGAGCCAAGGCAGATCTCGTACGGCAGGCGGTCCGCGGCCAGGAAGGCGACTTCCGGCTCGTGGACATCGAGCGCGCTTGTCCCGGCGTCGGCCGCGAGTGGATCCGCCGGCTTCTGGCGGAGATGAAGCGCGCCGGTGAGGTTGCTTGCTCGGGCAGAGGCCCCGCGGCTCGCTGGCGTCGTCGAGCGGGTAAGGGTACGACCCGCAAATAAGCGTAGGAGTGGGGGTACTAAGGGTTGCCCGCGTCGCCGCACTTCTCCGGCAACCCCAGCCGGAAGCCTCGACGAACGTCACCGGCGAGACCGCGCGCTGAGCCCGCAGGCGCTCCAGATCCGTCTGGTCGCGCGTGCCTGATGCCCATTCTGGTTCATACCGCTTCACGAAAGAGGCGGTAGCGTCGCGCGAGCCGTTCCGGATCGGGATACAGCTCCCGCGAGCGCGGGAGGACGATCCTCTGTCCGTGCATCCCCTTGAGGCCGTGGAGCAACATCGGTCCGTCCTCCTCGTCGAGGATCGCCTGCCGCACCTCGATCACGTGATCGGGCCGCACCGTCAGGAACTGCCGGTCGTAGGCCGCGTGGTGGAGCTTGCAGAGCGCGAGGCCGTTCTGGACGATCGGCTCGCCCTCGTCGTCGGCGTCCGGGATGATGTGCGCCGCGTCGAGCAGCTCGTCGTGCCGGAGGCGGCAGAGCGCGCACTGCTGCCGGTAGGCAAGGAGGACCCGCTCGCGGAACGAGCGCTGGTGGAGGCGGACGCGGAGGGTCGCCGTGATGTAGGAGCGGCGAGCCGTCGCACCCAGGTCGATCGAATCGTTGGCTTCGTGCCCGCCGGCCCCGAGCCCCTCGCTCACGTGCTGGGCGTCGTCGAGCGCCACCGTGAAGCGGAGCGCGGCGCGAGCGTCCCCGACGACGAAGACCGGCCACGCGGCCAGGTACTTCCCCTCTACTATCCCGTGGAAGTAGACGAGCGGGATGCGGCGGGTCATTGCCGCGCGGAGTCCACGGTTGTCCGGGTGGTCAGGGTTCGTGCCGCGGTAGGCGTAGCGGAGTCCGTCGGGGCCGAAGGCGTCGTCGTACGGCCCGTCCGCGGAGCTTCGGATCGATAGGGGCACCTCGGGGAGGACCTTCGGCTTGAAGATCCCCTGCATGGAGACGAGCGGCACGCGCTCGCCGTCGAAGTCGAAGCCCCGGGAGAGGATCGACCAGGGAAGGACGTCGCCGTGGAGGTCCACCTGGTGGCGAAGCCACTCGAAAGCCGTGAGGCGAACTCGGCGATCCAGGTCGAGGGGGGGCATGGGGGGATTATCTACCTTTCGCGCAGCCCAGAGGGATCGGCTGTTCCATCTGCGGGGCGATCGCGGTACATTAGCCAGCCGAACGGGATCCCCACCAAAGGTCCTACGGGCGCGGCCCCATGAAGCTCTATGTCGGCATCACGGACGGCGACTGGCACCGCCAGCTCGCGGCGACGCTCGACCTCGAGGAGGTTAATTTCTGGCAGCCGAGCGGCGGTCCGCACTTCAAAGCGCTACCGGCGGGAGGCCTCTTTCTATTCAAGCTCCACGCCCCGAGGCACTTCATCGTCGGAGGCGGCGTCTTCCTGGCGTCGATCCTGCCGTACACGAACGCCGAGTGGGAGAAGCTATCGATCTTCCTGAACTTCCTCGTGCCCAAGCTGCCGGCGCCCGTGGACGAGGACCTGGCGGAGGGGATTCTCGCGCTGATCGACATGGACAGCTTCCGGGTCGAGAAGCAGGCGGCGATGAGGATCCAACTCCCGGACGAGGACGCCCAGATCGAGCCGGTGCCGACCACGGGTGGCGGACGGATGCCCGAGCCCGAGCTGGACCGGTTGTCCAACATCATCAAGACCTTCAACGACCAGTTCGGCAGCATCCCGTGGACCGACGCCGATCGGGTGCACAAGCTCATCACTGAGGAGATCCCGATGCGGGTGGCGTCCGACACGGCGTACGTGAACGCAAAGAAGAACTCGGACAAGCAAAACGCCCGCATCGAGCACGACAAGGCCCTGGGTCGGGTCATGACGGTGCTGCTCAAGGACGACACGGAGCTGTTCAAGCAGTTCAGCGACAACGGGTCGTTCCGGCGGTGGCTGACCGATACGATTTTCGCGCTGACCTACAGGGACGACGCGGCCTGATCCTGGCGGCGAGAGGGGTCGCTAGACCGGTTGAGCCACTCGCTCGAGTATGTCGGCGAGGTACCACAGGCATCGGGACGCACGCCTCGCAGCGGGGATCGCGCAAAGCTCGCAGGCCCATGCGATCATCCGCATCCTTGGCAATAAGGGCTGATCCTCGCCGATTCGTCCTACTTGCGCTTTCCAAACGTGGCCGCTTGACTTGTCAATAGCATCCCCTCGGCTTTACAATCTCACCTCGTGGCCCCCTCGAACCGTCGAGACGAGATCGAGCGCTTCATCGTGGAGCTGGTCGCCGAGCGTCCGCGAGATGTCGCGCGAGTCGTCTCCGAGCGCTTCGGCATCACCCGCCAGGCGGCTGGCCTCCACCTTCGCCGCATGTTGGCAACGGGAACCCTCGTGGCCGAGGGGGAGACCCGTGGCCGCACCTACTGCCTGCCCGTCCTGTCCGAGGAATCTCGCACGTACGACGTCGGTCCCGGACTGACCGAGGACCAGGTCTGGATTCGGCAGGTCGCACCGGCCGTCGGCGATCTTCGGTCGAACGTGCGCGACATCTGCCACTACGGCGTGACCGAGATGGTCAACAACGTGATCGACCACGCGGGAGCGTCCCGGATGATCGTCACCGTTCGACGTTCGGCGGTGCGGGTCGAGCTGACGGTGGTCGACGAGGGGATCGGGATCTTCAGAAAGATCCGTGAAGCCTACAGTCTCGACGACGACCGTCACGCGATCCTCGAATTGGTGAAAGGGAAGCTCACGACCGATCCCGAGCGGCACACCGGCGAGGGGATCTTCTTCACGTCGAGGATGTTCGACGAGTTCGGCATCCTGTCCGGGAAGCTGTTCCTCTCGCACAAGCGGGACGAAGAGGACTGGCTCATCGAAAGCCGCGCCCGGATCGCGGGCACGACGGTGAGCATGGCGATCCGACCGGCCACGACGTGCACCGCGCAAGAGGTCTTCGACCGCTACGCGTCGGAGCAGGACGACTACGCGTTCAGCCGGACGCACCTCGTCGTGGATCTCGCGCGATCCGAGGGGGAGAGCCTCGTGTCGCGATCGCAAGGCAAGCGATTGCTCTCACGGCTCGAACGGTTCCGAGAGATCGTTCTCGACTTCAAAGGGGTCGAGACGATAGGTCCCGCGTTCGCTGATGAGATCTTCCGAGTGTTCGCGCGCGCACACCCCGGGTCACGCCTGACCCCGGTGAACGCGACGGCCGAGGTGGAGCGCATGATCCGTCGCGCCCTCGCGGAGAACCGGGCCTGACCGTTTGACACCTCTCCAATATCGGACCATGCTTGTCCTGTTTGAGATGGCCGTCTCGGCCGGCTCGGCCCCACGCGGCCGGGCTCATGCACCGGGGAAGGACAACTCGATGAGCGACTCCCCTTTTCAAATCCATGTCTGCTGACGCGCGCCCGATGACCCTCGGGGGCGGCACGCGCCTCGGCCCGTACGAGATCCTCTCGCCGCTCGGCGCCGGTGGCATGGGCGAGGTCTACCGGGCCAAGGACACCCGACTCGGCCGCGAGGTCGCGGTCAAGATCCTCCCCTCGCACCGCGCCGGGAGCCCCGAGCTGCGCGAGCGGTTCGAGCGCGAGGCCAGGGCGATCTCGAGCCTGAACCATCCCCACATCTGCACGCTCCACGACATCGGGTCGCACGACGGCACCGACTACCTGGTCATGGAGATCGTGGACGGGGAGACGCTGGCGTCGCGCCTCGAGCGCGGGCCGCTGAAGCTGGACGAGGCGCTCAAGGTGGCGGTCCAGGTCGCCGACGGCCTCGCCTCGGCCCACCGCCAGGGGATCGTCCACCGCGACCTCAAGCCCGCCAACGTGATGCTCACCCGGACGGGGGCGAAGATCCTCGACTTCGGGGTGGCGAAGCTGCGCGACGACGCCGCGTCGGAGGGGAGCGGCGCGGGTTCCCTGCCCGCCGCCATCCCGACCATGACGACGCCGCTCACGACCCAAGGCGCGCTCGTCGGCACCATGCAGTACATGGCCCCGGAGCAGCTCGAGGGGAAGCCGGTGGATTCCAGGGCCGACCTGTTCTCGTTCGGGGCGGTCCTCTACGAGGCCGTCACGGGGAAGCGCGCGTTCGAGGGATCGAGCCAGGCGAGCGTGATCGCCGCGATCCTGGAGCGCGAGCCGCGGCCCCCTTCCGAGCTGACCCCCACGAGCCCGGCCGCCCTGGACCGCGCGATCCGGCGCTGCCTGGCCAAGGACCCCGACGAGCGGTGGCAGAGCGCGCTCGATCTCAAGAGCGAGCTACAGTGGATCGCCGGAGGGACCGCCCCGGGCACCACGCCCGTGGTGACGGCGCCCGTCGTTTCGCGGCGCTCGACGCCCGCCTG
Organism: Terriglobia bacterium; assembly: GCA_020073205.1. Taxonomy (NCBI): domain Bacteria; kingdom Pseudomonadati; phylum Acidobacteriota; class Terriglobia; species Terriglobia bacterium. Next base: position 19,746 of record JAIQFR010000010.1, on the reverse strand, counting down.
GGCGATCGGGGCGATCTCGGCAATCGTCGCCGCGGCCGCGATGCTCGGCCTCGGTTGGAAGCTGCATCGTCCGGTCCAGGCGCCCGTGATCAGATCCAGCGTCGTCCTTCCCGCGGGAGCCATCCTCGACAGCGATAACGCCTCGATCGCGCTCTCCTCGGACGGGAGCCGGCTCGCCTACGCGGCGCGGGAGGCGGGCGGGCCGACGAAGATCTACGTGCGTCCGCTGAACGGTCTCAGCGCCCAACCACTGGCAGGGACGGAGGGGGCGACGTACCCCACCTGGTCGCGGGACGGGACCCACCTCGCCTTCTTCGCGGACAAGAAGCTCAAGAAGGTCCCGGCGTCCGGGGGCCCGGTGCAGACGATCTGCCCGGCCGAGGACGGGCGGGGAGCGACCTGGGGGGAGAACGACGTCATCGTCTTCGCGCCCGCGGTCTTCGGCGGCCTGTCCAGGGTGGCCGCTTCCGGCGGCACCCCCACGGCGCTGACGACGGCCGCGGCCGATACGATCTCGCACCGCAACCCGCACTTTCTCCCCGGCGGCAAGAGGGTTCTCTACTTCTCTGGGGAGCCCGGTCCCGATCCCAAGAACGGGGTCTTCTGCCTGGACCTCGCCACCAAGAAGTCGGAGCCGGTGCTGCGCGCCGAGAGCGCCGCCACGTACGTCGACCCCGGCTACCTGGTGTTCGTGCGCGAAGGCAACCTCCTGGCCCAGCGATTCGATCCCTCGTCGCTGCGCCTCTCCGGCGAAGCGGTGCCGATCGCGGAGAAGGTCCAGTACAACGCGTTCCGGCGCACCGGGACCTACGCGCTGTCCGACACCGGCCTCCTGCTCTCGCTCAGCGACTCGATCCAGCGCGACTCGCAGCTTACCTGGTTCGACCCCGACGGCAAGGTCCTCGCGACCGTCGGCCAGCCGGCGATGTTCTGGTACCAGATGAAGTTCTCCCCCGACGACCGCCGGGCCGTCGTCAGCGTGCGTCAATCCGAGGGGTCGAGCGACCTCTGGACCTACGACCTGGCGCGCGGCGTCGGGAGCAAGTTCACCTTCGGAGAAACGAACGGCATCTCGCCGATCTGGTCGCGGGACGGACGTACGGTGGCCTACGGCGACGGCGCGGGGTTCCTGTGGATCAAGTCCGCGGACGGGACCTCCGCTCCCCGCAAGCTGAATCCCCAGACCCTCGGAACGGCCGCGCCCGTCGAGTGGACCCCCGACGGCACCCGGGTCGTCTTCGTCACCAGCGCGGGCAAGACGGGCGCCGACATCCTGTCCATTCCGGTGAACGGGGACGGCAAGGCCTCGCCCCTCCTCGTCACCCCCGCCAACGAGCGGGGCGCATCGTTCTCGGCCAACGGGCGCTGGATGTCGTACGTCTCGGACGAGTCGGGCCGGTACGAGCTGTACGTCACCCCGTTCCCGGGCCCCGGAGGGAAATGGCAAGTCTCGACCGGCGGCGCCGAGAGGGGCGGCTGGCTCGGGGACGGAAGAGAGATCTGGTACGCGGATCCCGACGGGAGATACTTCGCCGTCCCGATCGCGGCCACCGGCGGGAGCGTCGAGGTGGGCACGCGGCGTCCGCTCTTCTCAGGCCAGAGCCTGCCGATCGAGGCCGGGGCGTTCACCCACGACGGCAAGCGCTTTCTCGGAACGGTGCAGAAGCTGGGGACCACGGGACCGATCCTGACGCTCGTGACCCGCTGGTCGTCCGAGCTCGAAGGGAAATGAGCCTCGCGCCCGGCACGCGCCTCGGTCCTTACGAGATCCTCTCGCCGCTGGGCGCCGGGGGGATGGGCGAGGTGTGGCGCGCCCGGGACACCAAGCTCGACCGCGAGGTGGCGCTCAAGTTCCTCCCGGAGTCGTTCGCCGGGAACCCCGAGCGGCTGGCCCGGTTCGAGCGAGAGGCGAAGGTCCTCGCTTCGCTGAATCACCCGAACATCGCGGGCATCCACGGGCTGCACGATCGCGATGGGTACCGATTCCTGGCGATGGAGCTGGTGCCGGGCGAGGACCTCGCGGAGCGGCTCAAGCGCGGGAAGCTCCCGGTGGACGAAGCGCTGGACGTCGCGCGCCAGATCGCGGAAGCGCTCGAGGCGGCGCACGAGCAGGGGATCGTCCACCGCGACCTCAAGCCGGCCAACGTGAAGCTCACTCCCGACGGCAGGGTGAAGGTGCTCGATTTCGGCCTCGCCAAGGCCCTCGAGACCGCGGTCACTTCAGGTCCCCCGCGCGACCCCGCGGCGTCCCCCACGATCACGTCGATGGGCACCGTCGCCGGCGTCATCCTCGGAACCGCGGCGTACATGAGCCCCGAGCAGGCGCGCGGGAAAAGTGTCGACAAGCGCGCCGACATCTGGGCCTTCGGGTGCGTGCTCTACGAGATGCTGTCGGGGGAGCTCGCGTTCGGCGGCGAGACGGTCTCCGACACGATGGCCGCGATCCTGACCCGCGATCCCGACTGGAGCGCACTGCCGCCCGGCGTGCCCCCGCGGGTGCGCGAGCTGATCGAGCGCTGCGTCAGGAAGGACGCGAGGGAGCGCCTCCGCGACATCGGCGACGCGCGGATCGACCTGGCGGCCGCGCGCGCTGGGGCCGGCATGGTCCTCACCGTGAGCGTCGCGCCGACCGCGCGGCGCAGCCAAGCCTTGGTGCTGCTCCTCGCGGCCGTCGCGGTCGCCGCCGCCCTGGCGGGCGGGACGATCCTCGGTCGCAGGACCGCGCGATGGGCGCCCCCGGCTTTCCAGCCGCTCACGTTCGGGCGCGGGTTCGTGCACTCGGCGCGTTTCTCCCCCGACGGGCAGACGGTGATCTACGGCGCGGCGTTCGAGGGTCGGCCGGTGACCCTCATGTCCACGCGCACCGACGGCTTCGAGTCCCGCCAGCTCGATCTCCCCAGCGCCGACATCGCCGGGATCTCGAGGGACGGCCAGATGGCGCTCCTCCTCGGGCGCCACAACCTCGGGAGCTGGATTCGCGTCGGCACGCTCGGCCAGGTCGCGCTCTCGGGGGGCGAGCCGCGGGAGATCCTCGAGGACGTCTTCGACGCCGACATCTCCCCCGACGGCAAGGAGTTCGCGGTGGTAATCGGGGAGGGCGCCGAGCAGGTGCTCCAGTTCCCGATCGGCAAGGAGATCTTCCGCACGCGCGGCTGGATCGGCCAGCCCCGGATCGCGCCGGACGGGAAGCGCATCGCGTTCGTCCACCATCGGGTCCGGGGAGACGACCTCGGGGAGCCGATGCTGGCCGGTGATTCCGGGAACGCCGTTCGTCTGGCCGACGAGCAGCAGTACATGCAGGGCCTCACCTGGTCGCCGGCCGGCGATACGGTGTGGTTCACGGCGACCGACGACGCCAGGGGCGGCACCCTCTGGAGGGTGTCCCCCGGCGGAGCCCCGCGCATGGTCCTGAGGACGCCTGAGAACCTGAGGGTCCAGGACGTGGCCGCCGACGGGAGGATCCTGCTCAACTCCGACGACAGCAGGACGGTGATCGCCGGGCAGCTCGCCTCCGACACGGCCGAGCGGATCTACTCGTGGTGGGACAACGACGCGGCGGCGGCGATCTCGCGGGACGGGACGATCTACGCCGGACAGAACATGAGCGTCGTGACCGACGGCGAGTACGCGGTGTTCGTCCGGCGCGCGGGGGCGCCCCCGGTCCAGCTGGGCACGGGCACCGCCGCCGGCATGACCCCCGACGGCAAGTTCGTCATCACCTCGGTGCTGACCGGAGATCGCACGAAGCTCACGATGCGTCCCGTCGGCCCGGGGAGGCCCCGCCCGCTCGATCTCGCGGGGGTCTCTCTCGAAGTCGGCCTCGGCAACCGGATCACCTGCTCGGACGACGGCCGGAGGATCGCGTTCCTGGGGGACCGCCAGGGGATGAGCAAGGTGGTCTGGGTGCTGGATCTCGAAGGCGGCGCGCCTCGTGCCGTGTCGCCGCAAGGCGCCGCCGCGGCGGTCCTCTCTCCCGACGGATCGGCGGTCGTGGTGGGGGACCGGAAGCGCGGTCCCTACGTGGTCTCGGCGGTCGGCGGGGAGCCGAGAGCGGTCCCGGGCGCGGAGAAGGACGAGGTCCCTCTCGCGTGGTCCTCGGACGGACGGAGCGTCCTGGTATGGAACGAGACCCTGCCGGCGAGAATCTACCGGGTCGCCCTCGACGGCGGCCGCCGCGAGCTGGCGCGGGAACTCAAGTCCCCCGATTCCGCGGGGATCCTCTACGGCTGGCTCACGCTCACCACCGACGGCCGGTTCTACCTGCACCGGTACCGGCGCGCGTTGAGCAGCGTCAACGTCGTGACATTCGGCCGGTAGTCGCCCCCGGAGGGAGCGGGGCTCAGACCGGCTTGCGGGCCCGTTTCGCGAAGCCCGCCTCGATGCTGTCCTCGAGGATCGCGCGGATCTTGCGCTCGATCTCGGCCCGGACGCGCTCGACGTCCACTTCCCTTCGGACCTGCTCCTGGCTCCGCCGGTCGATCCGCGCGGCGAGCTGGTCCATCGTGCGGGCGAGCTCGTCCTGCTGCCGCGCCCTAAGGCTCTCCTCCTCGGCGCGCCGGCGCGTCAGGCGCTTCTTCTTCCGGAGCCGCTCCATGACCGTGAGGACCGTCGACCGCCGTCGCGGAGGACCGGGAACCCGGCCGGTCGCCGCGCGTAGTTCAGGGTGACGGCGGGCGGAAGTTGCGTGAGGCCGACGGCGGCGGGACCGACGTGCCGTGGGCCGGGAAGGAACGGAGGCATGCTGAGAATCGAGAACCTGTCGAAGACCTACCCCAACGGAGTCCAGGCCCTCTGCGGCGTGAGCCTAGAGATCCCCAACGGCATGTTCGGTCTTCTGGGCCCCAACGGCGCCGGCAAGTCGACGTTGATGCGCACCATCGCCACCCTGCAGGAGGCGGACGAGGGCGCCATCACCTTCGGCGGCATCGACGTCCTCGAGCAGAAGGACGAGGTACGCAGGATCCTCGGCTACCTGCCCCAGGACTTCGGCGTCTACCCCAGAGTCTCCGCCGAGGCCATGCTCGAGCACTTCGCCGTCCTGAAGGGGATCCGAGGCTCCCGTCAGCGGCACGAGGTGGTGGACCGGCTCTTGCGCATGACCAACCTTCACGACGTCCGGCGCCGCAACCTGGGGACGTTCTCGGGCGGCATGAAGCAGCGCTTCGGCATCGCCCAGGCGCTGCTCGGCGACCCCCGCCTGATCATCGTCGACGAGCCCACCGCCGGCCTCGACCCCGAGGAGCGCAATCGCTTCCTGAACCTGCTGGGCGAGATCGGCGAGAACGTGGTGGTCATCCTGTCCACGCACATCGTCGCCGACGTGGCGGAGCTGTGCAGCCGCATGGCGATCATCTCCGACGGGCGGCTCAGGCTGACCGGCGACCCGCGCACCGTGATGAACGACCTGCGGGGGAGGATCTGGCAGAAGGCGATCGACAAGGGGCGGCTCGAGGACCACCGCCGCGACTTCACGGTCATCTCCTCGCGCTGGTTCGGCGGCCGGGTGATGATCCACGTCCTGTCCGACGAGCCCCTCGAGCAGGGGTTCGAGCCGGTGGATGCGGACCTGCAGGACGTCTACTTCTCCACCCTGAAGCTGCCGCAGGCCGCGTCGGCGTGACGGGAGGCCCTCCGTGCTCAAGGCGATCGCCCTCTTCGAGCTTCGCACCCAGATCAAGCGCCCGCTGCTCTGGCTGGTCTTCGGGGTCTTCTCCCTCATGGCGTTCGGGGCCACGGTCAGCGACAGCGTGCGGATCGGCGGCGGCATCGGCAACATCCACCGGAACGCCCCGTCGGTGATCCTGCAATTCCACCTGATCCTCAGCATCATGGGGCTGCTCATCGGCACGATGTTCGTGGCGGGGGCGATCCTCAGGGACTTCGAGACCGGCACCTACGAGATGTTCTTCTCCCGTCCCATCCGCAAGCGCGACTACCTGCTCGGCCGCTTCCTGGCGGCCTTCGGGGTCTCGGTCGTCGCCTTTCTCGGCGTGCCGCTGGGCATGATCGCCGGCGGCTTCGTACCGTGGCTCGACCCGGCGCGCCTGGGGCCGTTCATGCCGCAGGCCTACCTGTACGCGATGCTGGTGCTGGCGCTGCCCAACCTGTTTCTGAGCGCGGCGACGTTCTTCACCGTCGCCGGCCTGACCCGCAGCATGCTCTACACCTACCTGGCGGTGATCGGGTTCTTCGCCGTCTACGTCATCTCGCTGACCCTGGTCAGGGACATCGAGACCCGCCCGCTCGCCGCCTTGCTGGACCCGTTCGGCGTCGCCGCCGTCGGCCAGGCCACCCGATACTGGACCGTGGTGGAGAGCAACTCGGCGCTGCCGCCGCTCTCAGGCGCCCTCCTCGCCAATCGTCTGATCTGGCTGGGGGTGGCGCTGGCGATGCTGGCCGTCGCCCTGCTCCGATTCCGATTCACCCAACCGGCGAGAAAGCACGGCCGGAAAGCGCTCGTCGCGACCGAGACCCACGGCCTGCCGGATACGACGGTGTCGGGTGGCGCCGGGCTCCCCGGGATCTCCCTGAGCTTCACGTCGGGCGCGGCGTTCCGGCAGCTCCTGCACCAGGCGCGCCTCGAGGTTCAAGGGGTGCTCAAGAGCGTGCCCTTCGCGGTCATCCTGGCCTTCGGGATACTCAACCTGATCGCCAGCGTGCTCTTCGCCGACATGCTCTACGGAACGGCGGTGTGGCCCGTGACGCACCTCATGATCGGCGCGATCCAGAGCAGCTTCATCTTCCTGCTGGTCATCGTCATCACCTTCTACAGCGGCGAGGTGATCTGGCGCGAGCGCTCGATGAAGCTCGACGAGGTCACGGATGCCATGCCGGTGCCCAACGGGGTGTTCCTGGCGGCGAAGCTCGCCGCGCAGATCGCGGTGGTGCTGGCCTTCGCCGCGGCGGGCGTCGGCACCGCCATGGCCTGTCAGCTCGCCATGGGGTATACGCACCTCGAGCCCCTCGTCTACCTCGAGGGCTTCGTGGAGATGGTGCTGCCGTTCGTGTTCTTCTGTTTCCTCGCCAGCTTCCTGCAGGTCGCCTCCCGCAACAAGTTCGTCGGCTACCTCTTGATGGTCCTTGCCCTGGTCATGAGCGCCGTCCTGCGCAGCCTCCACTTCGATCACAACCTCTACACCTTCGCGGGGACGCCCGCAGCCCCCTACTCGGACATGAACGGGTACGGCCACTTCGTGGCGCCCCTCGCCTGGTTCGATGCGTACTGGGCGTTCTTCGCGGCGGGGCTGGCGGGCCTCGCCTCCCTGTTCTGGGTGCGCGGCACCGACACCTCGCTCAAGGCGCGATGGAGACTCGCCAGGGAACGCTTCACCGGCCCGGTGCGCGTCGTCCTGGCGGTCGCCGCCGTGGGGTTCGTCGCGACGGGCGCCTTCATCTTCTACAACACCAACGTGCTCAACGAGTACGTGGCCTCCGACGTGGAGCGCGACCGGCGCGCGGAGTACGAGACCAAGTACCGCCGGTACAAGGACGTGGCGCTTCCGCGCGTGCGGGACGTCTACGCCGACGTGGACATCTTCCCCGCGGAGCGACGGATCGAGATCCGCGGTCGCTACAAGGTGGCGAACGCGGGGAAGGCCCCCCTCTCCGAGATCCACATGACCATCCCCCGCCGGGTGAAGGTCAACAAGCTGGACTTCCCGGCCCACACCGAGAAGCTTCACGACCAGCTCTTCGGCTACCGGATCTACACGCTGGCCGCGCCGCTTGAGCCGGGCGCGGAGATGACGATCGCCTTCGACCTCACGGTCGCCCACCAGGGCTTCGAGAACGGCGGCTCCGACACCTCGATCGTCGAGAACGGCACCTTCTTCAACAACCGGCAGTACTTCCCCTCGTTCGGCTACGACGACGGCGAGGAGCTGCAGGACCCCAACGAGCGGCGCAAGCACGGCCTGCCGCAGATCCATCGGATGGCCAAGGTGGACGACCTCGCCGCGCGCGGGAACACGTACCTCGCCAACGACGCCGACTGGATCAGCTTCGAGACCGTGGTTTCGACCAGCGCCGACCAGATCGCCATCGCCCCCGGGTATCTCGAGAGACAGTGGACCGAGGGGAGTCGCCGCTACTTCCACTACAAGATGGATGCCCCGATCCTGCACTTCTACTCGTACCTCTCGGCCCGTTACGAGGTCCGGCGCGACGCCTCAAACGGCGTCGCCATCGAGATCTACTACCACGAGCCCCACTCGTACAACCTCGACCGGATGGTGCAGGCGGTCAAGAAATCCCTCGACTACTTCACCGCCAGCTTCGGCCCCTACCAGCACCGCCAGGTGCGCATCGTCGAGTTCCCGCGCTACGCCGAGTTCGCCCAGTCGTTCCCCAACACCATCCCGTTCTCCGAGTCCCTGGGGTTCATCGCTCGGCTCAAGAAGGGCGAGGACGACGCCATCGACTACCCGTTCTACGTCACCGCCCACGAGGTCGCGCACCAGTGGTGGGGGCACCAGGTGATCGGCGCCAACGTGCAAGGGTGCACGATGCTGTCCGAGTCGCTCGCCCAGTACTCGGCGCTGATGGTCATGGAGAAGGAGTACGGGCCGGACAAGATGCGGCGGTTCCTGAAGTACGAGCTGGACCAGTACCTCCGCAGCCGCGGCACGGAGCTGGTGGAGGAGATGCCTCTTTGTCTCGTGGAGAACCAGGGGTACATCCACTACAACAAGGGCAGCGTCGTCACCTACGCCCTCAGGGACTACATCGGCGAGAGCGTGCTCAACCGAGCGCTGGCCCGGTACCTGGCGGCCAAGAAGTTCCAGCAGCCGCCGTACACCAACTCCCTCGAGCTCATGGACGAGCTGGCGCGAGACGTCCCGCCCGGTCGGCAGGCCCTCCTCGACGACATGTTCAGGACCATCACCCTCTTCGAGAACCACGCCGAAGACTCAACCTTCAGCAAGCGGGCCGACGGCAAGTACGTGGTGACCGTGCACGCCCGGGCGAAGAAGCTGCGCGCCGACGGCAAGGGCGTCGAGACCGAGGTGCCCCTCGACGACTGGATCGACATCGGCGTATTCGCCGACGCCAAGGGAGCCGGCAGGAACGAGGAGAAGGCGCTGTACCTGGGCAAGCACCACGTGACGGGTCACGACGTCACGGTCGAGGTCGTGGTCGCCGAGAAGCCGGTCCGGGCCGGGATCGACCCGTACAACAAGCTGGTGGATCGCAACTCCAGCGACAACGTCGGAAAGGTGAAGGAGGCCGGCGGCCGCGCCGCCGCGACCGCCGGGACGGCGAGCCGCGGCTGACCCCCGCCCCTTTCGAAGCCCCGGGGCCGCTTGCGCGCCCGGGACAAGTGGACCAGACTTGTCCGATTGGGACGAAGGCGAAGCCTACGCCGACGAAAGCGCGCGCGGCGTGTCCGCGGTCCTCGCGGAAGCGCCGGGCAGGACGCGCGTCGGCTCGGTGGGTGATCCGATGGAGAAGAACGGCGACGCGGAGATCCAGAACGCCGCGCGGCTCGCGGCCCTCCGGCGGACCTCGTTGCTGGACACGCCTCCGGAGGAGGCGTTCGATCGGCTGACGCGGCTCGCGACCACCATCCTGCGAGTGCCGGTCGCGCTCGTGTCGCTGGTCGACGGGGATCGCCAGTTCTTCAAGAGCTGCGTCGGGCTGACGGAGCCGCTTGCGTCGCTGCGGCAGACTCCGCTGACGCACTCGTTCTGCAAGCACGCGGTCGCGTCGGGCGAACCGTTCATCGTGTCGGACGCAAGGCGGCATCCGCTCGTCCGGGACAACCCGGCGGTGTCCGAGCTGGGGGTGATCGCTTACGCCGGCATCCCGCTGACCACGACCGATGGGCTCACCCTCGGCACCTTCTGCGTCGTGGATGGCAGCCCCCGCGAGTGGACGGAGGAGGAAATCGAGGTCCTTCGTAGCCTCGCCGCCTCCGTCATGACCGAGATCGGGGCTCGGCGCCTGGCCGAGGAGCTCCGAGGCCTCAGCACGGATCTCCAGACCGTCGTGGACGCCCGCACGTCCCAGCTGGGCCGCGCGGAGGAGCGCTGGCGGGTCCTCCTGCAGGTGAACAACGCCATCGTGACCTGCCTCGACCGGGAAGCCCTCTTCGAGGCGACCGCGGGCGCGCTCCGCGGCGTGATCCCCTTCGATCGAGCGGCGCTCGTCCTGGACGATCCGGTCGACGGCGTGTTCAAGGTCCTGGGTGTGGCCGGCCCCGTGCCGTCGCCTTCCATGATCCCCCTGGGAACCGAGTGGCCGCGCCGGGGAAGCCGGAGCGGCTGGATCGCCGACAGCGGGCAGCTCCTGCTGACACCGGACCTGAGACAGGATCCGCGCTTCATCGAGCACGCTCCGCTGATCCGGGATGGGATTCTCTCGGCCCTTTCGGTTCCCCTGAGAGCCAAGGGCAAGGTGATGGGCACGCTGAACGTCGGAAGCGGCGAAGCCGGCCGTTACGGGGAGGTGGACTCGGAGCTCCTGCTCGCGATCGCCGACCAGGTGGTCCTCGCCATCCAGAACATGCTCGCGTACGAGGAGATCGCAGCGCTCAAGCGTCGGCTCGAGGACGAGAACCTCTACTTGCAAGAGGAGTGGCGGGCCGAAGCGGCATTCGCGGACGTCGTCGGCGAGTCCCCGGCCATCCAGAAGGTCCTGGCGAACGTGAGGAGCGTCGCGGGGACCGGCTCCACCGTGCTCGTCACCGGGGAGACGGGGACGGGGAAGGAGCTCGTCGTCCGCGCGATCCACGGCCTGAGCGCACGGAAGGACAAGATCCTCGTCAAGGTGAACTGCGCCGCACTTCCGAGCGGCGTCGTCGAGAGCGAGTTGTTCGGGCACGAGAAGGGCGCCTTCACGGGCGCGCTCTCCCGCAGGGTCGGCCGCTTCGAGCTGGCGAACGGGGGCACGCTGTTCCTGGACGAAGTCGGCGATCTTCCACCCGAGCTCCAGGCGAAGCTCTTAAGGGTCCTCCAGGAAGGCGAATTCGAGCGCGTCGGGGGAACGAAGACGCTCAAGGTGGACGTCCGCGTGGTCGCCGCCACCAACCGCGATCTGGAAAGCGCGGTGGCGGACGGACGGTTTCGGGCGGACCTCTACTACCGCCTCAACGTCTTTCCGATCGCGATCCCGCCGCTGCGCGAGCGGCTGGAGGACGTCCCCCGATTGACCCGCCACTTCGCCATGATGTACGCGTCGAAGATGGGCAAGCCCATCGGGACGATCGGCGAGCAGGTCCTGGGCAAGCTCATGGAGTACAACTGGCCCGGCAACGTCCGGGAGCTGCAGAACGTCATCGAGCGCGCGGTCATCCTCTCGCCGAAGGGCCGTCTCGAGCTGGGCGGCTCCCTCGCCGCGTCCGGCGCCGGGACGCGGGCGAAGCCGTCGCGGACCCTCGAGGAGATCGAGCGGGACCACATCGTGTCGGTCCTCGAGAGCGTGGGCTGGCGCGTCAGCGGCGAGCGAGGGGCCGCTGGGGTCCTCGGGCTCAAGCGGACCACTCTCGAGGCGCGGATGAAGAAGCTCGGCATCTCGCGACCGGTCTAGTTCCGGAGGGTTGGCATTCCGCCAACCCGATGGCAGCGCCGACGCCACCCGATCGGAACTCCCCCCGCCGCTTTCGTCGACCAACTCCTCTCCCCTGAGGCGCTTGCAGCACGCGCGCCGCGTCGGAGCCGCTCTGGCACGAACGATGCGATGTCTTCGTCCCCGGCCTCGGAAAGGACGAACGGAGGACGAGCGTGCTACGCATCCTGCGAGACGACGCGGCAGCCCAGCGGGTGGTCCTGATCCTGGAAGGACACATCGCCGGGGCGTGGGCCGAGGTGCTGGAGCGCGAGTGCGTGGAATTGAGCCGATCCGGCCGCCCCGTCGCGCTCGATCTCGCCGGCGTGGCATTCATCGGCCGCTCCGGCGTCGAGGCGCTCGGACGCCTCGGCCGCGCGGGAGTCGCGATCGTCGGCTGCTCGCCGCTGATCGCCGACGTGCTCGAGCAGGAAGGGATCGAGGTCGGCCGGTCCGGCGGGGCGGCGGCCGACGGCGCCTCGACGCGCGGGAACAAGGAGAAGGCTCGTGGATCCTAGCAACGTCGACAGCGCATCGGAGTTCGAGGCCCTCGTGAACGCTCACTACCGCCCGCTCTACCAATTCGCATTCAACCTCGCGCGCGACGAGGCGGAAGCCGGCGACCTGACCCAGCAGACCTTCTATATCTGGGCCAGGAAAGGAAGCGGGATGCGCGATCCGTCGAAAGCGAAGACGTGGCTCTTCACGACGCTCTACCGCGAGTTCCTGAAGTCCCGCCGCCGCCTGAGCCGCCACCCGCACCGCGCGATCGAAGAGACGGACGGCGAGATCCCGAGCCCGTCGCCCACGGCCGTCGAGCGTCTCGACGCCGACGCGGTGGCGGCGGCGCTGGCGGGCCTGGAGGAGGTCTTTCGGGCGCCGCTGGTCCTCTTCTACCTCGGCGAGCACTCGTACAAGGCCATCGCCGAGATCCTGGCCGTTCCCGTCGGCACCGTCCAATCCCGGATCGCCCGCGGCAAGGCGCGGCTTCGCGAGTGGCTGACGCGGGACGGCGAAGCCGTCGCGCGACGTCGCCGGCCCGGCCCCGCCGGCGCGACGCGGAACCCTGACGGGGACCGAGCCCGCCGCGCTCTCGCCGGCGGGCCGGAGATCCCTTGACGATAGGAGGAAGCCCGATGCTCTCGAAGAAGAACGAGCGTTACAGTCCCAAGATCTTGCTCGCCCTCGCGGCCGCCGCCGCGGTCGCGCTCACCGGCTCCGGCAGCCGCTCCTGGGCGAGTCCGCCGCCGTCCAACCGTCACGACGGGTTCGGTCACGGAAACGGATCGATCCTGGAGACGGACACGATTCCCGCCCCTTGCCACCCGAACCCGCACGCGAGATCCGACATGGCGGCCGTCGCTCAGCGCGGCGACGTCCGCCTCGTTCCAACGCCCCTCAAGGAGAGGCTCATCCGGCTGGCCGGGCGCCCCCACACGGTCCTCCCGATCCAGACCTTCGCGGAGGCCGATCGGCCCAGCCTGCTCTTCCAGTACTACCTCCTGGACACCCACGGATTCGAGCCCAACGTCTTCACCTCGATCTTCCCGGGGGTGAACGACGCCGTGATGCTCACGGCGACCGGAGGGGTCTGCGGGATCCCCACGATCGGCTCGGTCCGTCTCGCTCTCGAGCCGAAGCCCGATCTGCCGACGGACCCCAGCGACGTCCGCGCCTTCATCGACGTCTTCACCGACATCGACCCGCTGTTCGTGATCAACAACGAGAGCGGGTGGTACGAGGGCTGGATGATCCACGACCTCAGGGTCGCGCCCGTCGGTCCGCCACGCCGCGACGGTCACGCGTCCTTCGGGATGCTCCTCCAGCAGGACGCCGACCTGCTCCGGGGAATGGGGACCCGCAACAACGTCCCCGGCAACTACTTCACCGTCGATGGGAACGGCGTGCGGTTCCCGAGCGAGACGGATCACTTTCCCGACGTCCAGGGGAACACCGTCCCGATCTTCCTGAGCATGGGAGCCTACAACGCCATGCAGCAGAGCGACGTGCACGCCTACTGGGAGTTCAACTACACGACCGACTGGGTCTTCCCGCTTTACGAGCTCCCCAACACGGGTGGAATCCCGGGCACGTTCGAGCAGGGCGATATCGGCAGGCGCTCTAGCCTGGTCCCGGGCTCGGGACCTCAGGGCGTCAGGAACAACCCGGTGGCCTACGGCGACAGCCCCTTCCTCCCTCGAGATCCCGACAAGTTCGACGGCGACGACGACTCGCAACGGGAGTTCCGGATGCGGTTCATTCCGAGCGGCCTCGCCCACGAGATCTACCTGGACGTCTACGAGAGGCTCGCTTCGTTCGAGCCGGGAGTCGACTTCCAGCAACGCCTCTTCGACGCCTACGCCGCGGAGGTGGATCGAGTCGACCAGAACGGGGACGGGGTGATCTCCGCGGTCGAGGGGGACGTCGACAGCGCGTCGGACGGCTTCGCCGACAACGAGCGCCTGTTCCTCCCGGCGACGTCCTTCGACCGATTCGCGGTCACGCGGGAGATCAACGACGGTTACCTGGCTCCGCGGTTCGCGCCCAGCCAGCGAGCCTGGATTCTCACGGGGACGGCGACCAGGGTCTCGCCGGCCGTGCCGGCGTCCGAAGGACGGGACGGCGATGACCGCTAGCGTCGATCGATCGAATCAGGTTTGACGCGACCTCGCATTCGGGCGGGGCGGAGTCGCAGGACGGCGGCGCGGGAATTCCCCCCTCCCCGGACGGCCGTTCCTCCGGCGATTCCGTCCCGCCCCCTTGTGGCGGCCTCGCGATCGGGCTCACCTTGATCGGCGGCAATCGGGTTAACATCTCGAGGCGCGACGCGATCGCCGGCGAGGGCCGGCGATCGTCGCGGTCCGGAGCCGCCATGACCCATGACGTCGTCCTCCGCGACGTGATCGAAGAGGATCTCCCGATCTTCTTCGAGCACCAGCGCGATCCCGAGGCGAACCGGATGGCCGCGTTCCCCGCGCGGGACCGGGAGGCGTTCATGGCGCACTGGGCGAAGATCCTCGCCGACCCCGAGGTCCCGAAGAAGACGATCGTCATCGACGGAGCGGTCGCCGGGAACATCGTCACGTGGGTGCAGTCGGGCCGGCGTCTCGTCGGCTACTGGATCGGCCGGGAATACTGGGGAAGAGGAATCGGGACCGAGGCGCTGGCGCGGCTCCTGACGATCGTCTCCGAGCGCCCCCTCTACGCGCTCGTGGCCAAGCACAACGTGGGGTCGATCCGCGTCCTCGAGAAGTGCGGGTTCACGCCGTGCGGCGAGGAGACGATCGTCGAGAGCGGGGCGGAGCTCGTGGAGATCACGATGATGCGGGACGCTCCCGGCTGAGGCGAGACGTCCTGATCACGCCGCCCGAGATCACGGACCGGGCGGCCCCGGTCTTTTGCACACCGAATCGGACCTTTAGTATCCTGTGGCGCCCGACGCCGGTGCGGGGCACGGACATCGCGTCACGGAATCGAAGGAGCCGTCATGACACCCGGGACCCTCGCCATCTGGCTCGCGGCCGCGCTGGGCGCGACCGCGTTCGTCGCCGCGCTCCGCTGGGCGAGGGGCCGCGAGGCCTCGGCGGCCACGTTCCGGCTCGCGTACCACGGCATGACCCTGCTGCTGGCCGTCGCGTCGGCTTTCCTGATGATCGCGATCCTCACCCACGACTTCCGGTTCGACTACGTCGCGCGCTACTCGTCGCGGGACCTCCCCTACCTGTACCTCGTCTCCGCGTTCTGGGGAGGCCAGGAGGGGACGTTCCTCCTCTGGGCCCTGTTCTCCGCGCTGGTGGGGTACGCGCTGTTCCGCAAGAGGTCGTGGGAGCCGGCCGCGGTGATGGCCTGCTACGTGCCGACGATCCTGTTCCTGATCGGGCTGATGGTGGACGTGCCGGGGCTGTTCAAGTCGGGGGGCAACCCGTTCCGCCTGGCGCTACCGGCCCCGCCCGACGGCGGCGGGCTCAACGACCTCTTGCAAGACCCGTGGATGGCGAGCCATCCGCCCGCGGTGTTCGTCGGGTACGCGGCGCTCACGATCCCCGCGGTGCTCGCCTTCGTCGCCCTCCTCAAGCAGCGGGAGGAGAGGTGGCTGGGCGCCGCGCTGCGCTGGAGCCTCTTCGGGTTCCTCTCGCTCGGGGTCGGGGTCGTGCTGGGGGGATTCTGGGCTTACAAGACGCTGGGGTGGGGGGGGTACTGGGGGTGGGACCCGGTGGAGAACGCGTCGCTCATTCCCTGGATCGTCTCCGCGGCGCTGATCCACGGACTCCTTTTGCAGCGGGCCACCGGCGCGCTCCGCCGGACGAACCTGGCGCTCGCGCTCGTCGCGTACTGGCTGGTCGTGTACTCGACGTTCCTCACGCGGACCGGGGTGCTCGCGAAATTCTCGGTCCACTCGTTCGAGGCGGGCGCGAGCTTCTGGGCGGTACCGGTCAACATCGAGATGCTCCTGGCGCTGGCGCTCGTGCTGGCCGCCGGCGCCTACGCGCTGGTCCGCGGCGGGCGGCGGGCGGCGCCGCCGGTGGACGCGAAGCTGGCGTGGCCGCTCCTGCTCCTCGTGGTGATCGCGCTCCTCACCGTGTCCGCGTTCATGGTGTTCTGGGGGACCACGTATCCGCTGCCGTCCTCGCTGATCGGGCGGCCCGGGACCTACGACCCCTCCTGGTACAACCGGTGGAACCTGCCGCTCTACGTCGTGCTCCTCGGGCTCCTCTCCTTCGGCCCCTTCCTCTCGTGGGTGGGACGGCCGGCGAGGGAGTGGAGGAGGCACCTGGCCCTTCCGGCGATCGCCGGCGCCTCTGGCTGCGGCGCGGCGGCTCTCCTCGGGTTCGGCGGCGCCGGCGAGCTGGCGCTCTTCTTCGTCGCGCTCGCCGCGATGACCGCGAACGTCGTCCGGCTGGTCCTGGTCGCCCGGGAGAAGCCGCTCCACACGGGGGCCGCGGTCGCCCACGTCGGTTTCGCGCTGATGTTCGCCGGGATGGTGGCGAGCGGCGCCTGGGGGCGGAAGCACGAGGTGAGCCTTCCGATCGGGCAGCCGGTCCAATCGGAGGGGGTGATCCTGACGTACCGCGGCCACGTCGACGGCTCCGAGCCGAAGCACCGCTGGCGCGTGGCCGTGATGCCGGAGGGGAAGGCCGAGGAGGTCCTCGAGGTCCGGATGTACAGCAAGGGGCGGGGCGACGACGGGCGCGACCAGATCATGCGGTTCCCGGCGATTCGACGGGAAGTCGCGCGGGACCTGTACGTGGCGCCGCTGGCGCTCGTGCCCGCGGGAGACGCGGGCAACCTCGAGCTCAGGAAGAGCCGGCCGGTCCCCTACCGCGGCGCGACGCTCACGTTCCTGAGGTTCGAGACGGCCGGGAGCGGCGATCAGCACGTGATGACCGTCCGGGCCCTGGTGGAGATCGCGCGCGGCGCCCAGCGGGAGACGGTGTCGCTGCCGGTCAGCTTCGCCGACGGCCGGTTCGCCGGCGAGCCGGTCTCGCCGAGATCGCTGCCGGGGGTCTCGCTCAAGCTCGAGCGGATGTCCGTGGAGGACGGCCTCGTCCTGGTGCGAGCCGACGACGGGAGCGCAGCGGCGTCGGAGACGCTGGTCGTCGAGGCGAGCGTCAAGCCGCTGATCGGTCTCCTGTGGACGGGGACGCTGCTCGTCGGGCTGGGGTGCACGCTGGCCGCGATCCGCCGCTGGCTGGAGCTGCGGGCGATGCCGGCCGGACCGGTCCCGCTACCCGTCCCCGCCGCCGTCGGCACGGGCCTCCCGACCGCCGCGGGACGTTCCGCCGTCCTGCCCCTCGGCGACGCGAAGCGCGCGGAGAGGCCGTCGAGGTAGGGGGAGGCGGGCGGCCCCGGCCACCGGGCTCGAGGGGGCTACAGCTCCCGCCCCAGGATCCCGCGGAACTCTGCTTCGTCCCGGGCCCCGCGCAGTTCGGCGAGAACCCCTTCCCTCTGGGCGAGCTTGGCGATCCGCGACAGGAGCCTGACGTGCTCCCCCGGCGCCTCGGGCGGTCCCAGCAGAAGGAACACCAGGTCCACGGGAATCCCGTCGGTGGCGCCGAACTCCAGCGCCGGCGCGAGACGGGCCACCGCGAGTCGAGGCGTGTGACAGTGAATCGTCCGGGCGTGGGGGAGCGCGATGCCGCCCCCGAGGGCGGTCGAGGCGGCCGCTTCCCGCTCGAGCAGCCTGCGGAAGGGCTCGTCTTCCTGGCCGAGCGCTCCAGCGGCGCGGAGGTCTCGGACGAGGACGAGGAGCGCGTCGTCGCGCCCCCGCGTGGCGAGGTCCACGCGCACGACGCTCGGGACGAAACCTGCGGAGGATCTCAATGTCCTGGGACTCCGGAACGGCGGTTCGGCGCGTCGTCAGATCAGCCCCGAGGTCAGCCCGCCGAGCAGATCGAGCAGGCGCCCCGGGGCGATCCCGAGGTAGAGCACTCCCATCGCCGCGACCACGAGGACGGCGGCGAGCGACGCGGGGACCGGGAGGGGCTCCTCGTCGGTCTCCGGCTCGCGCATCCACAGGACGACGACGACGCGCAGGTAGTAGTACGCGGCCACCACGGCGTTCAGCACGCCGACGACCGCGAGGAGGTACCGGTGCGAGTGGATGGCCGAGAGGAAGATGACGTACTTCCCGAGGAATCCCGCGGTGGGCGGGATGCCGGCGAGCGAGAACAGGAAGAGCGACATGGCGACGCCGAGCCCCTTCCGCCGCCAGCCGAGCCCCGCCCACGAGGAAAGGTCGTAGCCGGGCTCGGAGTGCGCGTCGCCGCGCCCCGCGGCGGCGGCGACCGTGAAGGCGCCAAGGATCATGAAAGCATAGGACGCGAGGTAGAACAGGATCGCCTTCACCCCGTCCTCGGGACGACAGACCACGGCGATCAGCAGGTACCCGGCGTGGCCGACGGAAGAAAATGCGAGAAGGCGCTTGATGTTGGTCTGCGCCAGCGCGACCAGGTTCGCCACCGTCATGGTCAGGATCGCGAGCCAGGTCACGAGCGGGACCCACGCGGCCTGGCTCCCGGCGAACGCTCCCACCAGGAAGCGGATCAGGACCGCGAAGGCGGCGGTCTTCGTGGCGGCCGCCATGAACCCCGCGACGTTGGTCGGCGCCCCTTCGTACACATCGGGGATCCAGTGGTGGAACGGGACCACGCCGATCTTGAACGCCAGGCCGATGAACACGAGCCCCATCCCCATCCACATCATGGGCGAGGGAGCGGCCGCCGCGACCGCGCCGATCCGGCGCATGTCGAGCGAACCCGCCGCCCCGTAGAGGAGCGCCATCCCGTACACGAGGAAACCGGACGAGAACGCGCCGAGCAGGAAATACTTGAGCGACGACTCCACCGATCGCGCCCGGCCGCGGGTCAGCCCGGTCAGCACGTAGAGCGACAGCGAGAAGACCTCGAGGCCGATCAGCACCATGATCAGGTGGGAGGTCATGACCATCGAGAGCATCCCGGCGAGCGCGAGCAGGACCAGCGGGTAGAACTCCCCGTGATCGGCCTCCTCCCGCTCGAGGAAGCGGAGCGAGGCGACGACGGTGAGCGCGCCGACGGCGAGCAGGACCAGCGAGAGGTAGAGGCCGAATCCGTCCACGCGCACCATGCCGCCCGCGGATTCGAGGGGCCCCGCGACCCGCCAGAGCGTCCAGAGACGGACCGCGGAGGCCGCGGCGACCACGATGCCGAGGAGCGAGATCCCGCCCAGCACGCGCGCCTGACCCTTGAGCGCCGGCGCGAACAGGAGCGCGAGGAGGCCGAAGGCCGCCAGCGTGACGACGGGGAGGATCAGGGTGAGGTTGAAATCGCCCATCGCGCACGCTCACAGGGTCGAAAGGTAGAAGAGAACGAGCACGGTCCCGAGGAGGAACAGCAGCGCATAGTTCCGGACGTATCCGGTCTGGAAGAGCTTCACGAGCTGGCTCGCGACGTCGGCGGTCACCCCCGCGGCGTTCACCGCGCCGTCCACGATCCCCACGTCGAACGCGCGGGCCGCGCGGCAGAGCGCGTAGAACGGCCGGATGACGAGGGCGTCGTAGAGCTCGTCCACCCAGTAGAGGTTCCGCACCAGCCGGTACGCGGGACCGAGCGCCTCCGCGAGGCGCTCCGACATCCCCTCCCGCCTCCGGTACAAGACCGTCGCCAGCCCGATCCCGGCCAGCGCCACCGCCACCGCGAGCGCCATGAATCCCAGCTCGACCCC
>JAIQFR010000009.1 GCA_020073205.1 Terriglobia bacterium | reverse complement strand
CTACGAGAGCTTCGCCGAGAGCCTCGGTGACGCGCTGACGCACCAGAAGTCGGCGTGGGCGCTCCGGGAGCGCGTCAAGGAGCTCACCTGCCTCTACGGGATCGCCCAAGTCGCCGAGCGCCCGGGGATCACGCTCGAGGAGATGCTCAGGTGCATCGCGGAGCTTCTCCCGCCGGGGTGGCAGTACCCGTCCGAGTGCTCCGCGAGGATCGTCCTCGACGGCCGCTCCCATCCGACCGCCGGTTTCCGGGAGGGGCCGCACCGGCAGGCCGCCGACATCGTGGTGGACGGAGTACCCCGAGGCTCCGTGGAGGTGTTCTACACGGAGGAGAAGCCGCCGCTCGACGAAGGCCCGTTCCTCAGGGAAGAGCGGAGCCTGATCCACGAGGTCGCGCGACAGGTGGCGCTCATCCTCTCGAGGCGCCAGGCGGAGACGGAGAAAGCGCGCCTCCAGGACCAGCTCCGGCACGCCGACCGCCTCGTCACGATCGGCCAGCTCGCCGCTGGCGCCGCGCACGAGCTGAACGAGCCGCTCGGAGGGATCCTGGGGTTCGCCCAGCTCGCCGGGAAGCACGAGAAGCTCCCTCCCGAAGTCCGCCGGGATCTCGAGAAGATCGTCCGGTCCGCGCTGCACGCCCGCGACGTGGTCCGCAAGCTCATGCTGTTCGCCCGCCAGACGCCGCCTCGGAAGATGCGCGTGGACCTGAACCGGCTCGTGGCCGAGGGGATCATGTTCGTCGAGCCGCGCTTCGCCGCCGAGGGGATCGTCCTGCGCCGGAGGCTGGCCACGGACCTGCCCGAGATCGTCGCCGACCCGGGCCAGATGCACCAGGTCATCGTGAACCTCGTGGTCAACGGGCTCCAGGCGATGCCGGAGGGCGGGACCCTGACCCTCGAGACTCGCGCCGGGAAGGACCACGTCGTGCTGGCGGTGGAGGACACGGGAACCGGCATGACCGAGGACGTGGTCGAGCGCGTTTTCATGCCGTTCTTCACCACGAAGGACATCGGCCAGGGAACCGGGCTCGGTCTCTCGATGGTGCACGGGATCGTCACGTCCCACGGGGGCTCGATCCGCGTGGACAGCAAGCCGGGACGCGGCTCCCGATTCGAGGTCCGGTTGCCTCGGCGGTCGGCCGGGGACGCGGCCAAGAGGGAGGAAGGGAATGGCGCCGTCGGCAGGTGAGCGCATCCTGCTCGTGGACGACTCGCCCGACACGCTCGAGGTGCTGGAGCGCAATCTCACCCTGGAGGGGTACTCGGTGGCCACCGCGCCGGGTGTCGCCGAGGCGGTGAGGATGTTGCGCAAGACCCCGTTCGACGTGGTGGTGACCGACCTCAAGATGCCGGGGGCCTCGGGACTCGAGCTGGTCCGGCACGTGCGGGACAATCACCGGTACACCGAAGTGCTCATGATCACCGGCTACCCGACGGTGGAGAGCGCCGTCCAGGCGGTCAAGATCGGCGCGGAGGACTACCTCTCCAAGCCGTTCACCGCCGAGGAGCTGGCGGCGGCGGTCGAGCGCGCGGTCGCGAAGCTGCGCTCCCGACGCGCCCTCCCCGTCGAGGATCGACGCGCGCGGGGGCCCCTCGCCGCCCTCGTCGGGAGCTCGGGAGCGATGCGCGCGGTCTCGGCGGCCGTGGAGCGGGCGGCAGCGAGTTCGGCCCCCGTCACGGTCTTCGGTGAGCACGGGACCGGGAAATCGCTGGTCGCCCGGGTGATCCACCTCGCCGGGGCGCGCTCGCGTCGTCCGTTCGTGCGCTTCGACTGCGAGCCCGTCCCGGGGCGTCACCTCGCCCGTGAATTGATCGGGGAGGCCGAGCGCGGCTCGGGCGCGAGATGGGGCTCGGACCCCGGGCTCCTCGCCGCGGCCCGAGGCGGAACCCTGGTTCTGGAGGGTTTCGACGAAGGCGACCCGGAGCTGCACAAGGCGCTCGCACGCGTTGTCCGCGCCGGGGTGACCGGCCGGTCCGGGGCCCGCGGCGGCGGTGCGGTGTCCTCTCGGGTGATCGTGGCCGTGGCCGCCGAGGCGGGAGATCCTTCCCGCCGCCCCCCCCCGCGGACGGAGCGGGGAGACGTGCTGCCCGGTATCGAGATCTCCTTGCCCCCGCTCCGCGAGCGGATCACCGACGTTCCGGCGCTCGTGGAGCACTTCGCGCGACGTTTCGCCGCGGGCGTCGGTCGTGCCGCGCCGGGCTTCACCGAGCGGACGATCGCCGCGCTCATGGAGCACGTTTGGCCGGGCAACGTCGGCGAGCTCGCCAATCTCGTCCGATGGCTCGTGGCGCGGAGCGGTGAAGACTCGGTGGACGTTCCGGACTTGCCGGCGCTCCTGCGTTATTCTGCGCAGCGGGATCCGGCGCGGTTTTCGACCCTCGCGCAGGTGGAGGCCGCGCACATCCGAAGCGTGCTGGCGGCGGTCGGCGACAACCGCACGCGGGCCGCCGAGATCCTGGGCATCGATCGCAAGACGCTGAGGGAGAAGGTGAAAAGGGGCGCCTAGCGTAGGGCGCGGGATCGAGGCACGCCGGTTGCAACATCGATCGGTGACGAACGGGACCGGAGGGCGGGCTCGAAACCGATGTCTTGGTCGGGATTCTGGAAGGATCGGGCGAATCGGGCGGCGGATCGGCGGAGGCTCCGCGACGGCGTGGAGCCGCCGCGCGCGGTGGCGCGCCTGCTCGAGGCGGGTGGCAGGGCCCTCACGCCGTGGGGCTCGGTCCGCCTCGCCGTTTACGCGGTCTTCGGCGCGCCCGGGGCGCGCCTCAGGCTCCTGGCCCTCCATCTTCTCGACCGGGACACGCCGCGGCGGATGCGGCTCGTCGCCTCGCTGGCCGCCGACCTCCGGGGGCGGCTCGGCGACGGCTGCCGGGTGACGACCGGCGGGTTCGAGCGCCGGCTCCTCCGGCGCGACCTGGCGCGGGTCCCGCGGGCGATCGGAGTTCTCCTGCACCGGTCGACACCGCTCCTCGTCGCGCAGCCTCGCGCCGAGGAGCACGTCGTCGAGATCCTGCGCTTCGCGTCCGAGCGGCGGCTCGCGGTGTTCCCTCGGGGGATCTCGTCGTCGGCCTTCGGCGGGGCCGTTCCCACCCGGAACGGCATCGTCGTCGACTTCTCCACGATGGCCCGCGTCCTCGAGATCGACCCGGTGGCGCGCGTCGCGCGGGTCGAGCCCGGGGTGCGCTGGGCCGATCTCGCCGCGCGGCTCGCACCGTTCGGACTCGCCCCGCTCACGACCCCGTCGAGCCGATTCTCGACCGTCGGCGGCTGGGCCGCGACCGGCGGCCTCGGCCTCGAGAGCTTCCGCTACGGCGCGCTCGTGGACGCGCTCCTCGCCGCCCGGGTCGCGACCGGCACCGGCCGGACGCTCGAGCTCCGCCGCGAGGACGGAACGCTCCGAGACTTCGTGGGCACCGAGGGGCAGCTCGGCCTCTTCACCGAGCTCGCGCTCCTCGTCCGCGAGATCCCGAGGACCAGCGGTCCGCGCCTCCTCTATTTCGACGGCCTTTCCGCGGCGCTCGAGTTCGTCGAGCGGCTCGCCGCCTCCGGTTGCAGGCCGTCCCACGTCGCGGTCAACGACCGGGAGCGGATGGCCGAGGAGAACCGGCTCTTCCGCGACCGCACCCGCCTCGCCCAGCCGATCGTGGAGGAGCGCGACGCCGTGCTCCTCCACTTCGACGACCCGGCCGAGGCCGCCTCGGTCCCGGCGGGCGGCGAGCCCGCGGGGGAGACGGCCGCCCGGTACCTGTGGTCCGAGAGGTTCTTCCCGCTCAAGGCGCAGCGGCTCGGGCCGAGCCTGCTCGCGAGCGAGGTCGTGCTGCCGCTCTCCGCCGTCGCCGGCTTCGTCGGCGAGGCCCGGACCGCCGCGCGGCGCTTCGGGGCCGCACTCTCCGTGGAGATGTCGGTGACGCGGGGCGAGCGGGAACCGGAGGGGGTCGTCATCGCGGCGTTCGCGTGCGACGCGTCGCACGGCCTCGACTACACGCTCCGCCTCGGGCTGGTCCAGCTCCTCACCCGGGCCGGGATGAGGCGCGGCGGCCGGCCGTACGGGATCGGCATCTGGAACGCGCCGTTCGTTCGTGCCGCGTTCCCGGCGGAGCGCCTCCGGGAGCTCGCCCGGCGAAAGCGGGAGCTGGACCCTCACGGCCTCGTCAATCCCGGGAAATTCTTCCGCGTGCGGACGCGGCTCCGCAACGTTCCCGCCCTCCTGTTCGGGCCGCGGGCCAATGCCGCGGCCCTGGCCCTCCTGGCTCTGGCGTCGCCCGCGGTGGGAGCGCTCGGCCGCGCCCTGTCGCGGCGGCGTCCGCACGCCGAGGGATGGAGGATCCCGGCGCCGGAGGAAGACGGCGGGCGCCGGCTCCTGGTCGAGACCGCGAAGCGGTGCACGTTCTGCGGCGCGTGCGTCTCCACCTGCCCGGCGTACCTGCTCACGCGCGAGGAGCTGGTCACCGGGCGAGCCAAGCTCCAGCTCGTCGAGACCCTCTCCCGTGGCGGGGCGGTTCGCGCGGAGGAGGCGCACCGCCCGTTCCAGTGCTTCGCCTGCGGGCTCTGCGAGGAGGTGTGCCAGACCCGGCTCCCGCTGGTGGCGTGCTACGAGGCCCTCGAGCGTTGGATCGCGGAGCGCGACGGCCGTCCCGACGAGCTGATCGCGGCCTTCGCCGCGCGGGCGGACGCGGAGCGGGCGAACTTCTCCCGCGCCTTCGGCCTCGATCTTCCCGAGTGGCCCGACCGGGAGGCCGAGGCGTGAGCCGCAACCACGACCTTACGCCCCGTCCGGCTCCGCCGCTCCGGCCGATTCCCCGGCCCTGTCGGGTGATCCGCTCGACCCGCTGCATGAACTGCGGAACCTGCATCGAGGCCTGCGTCTACGACTGCCACGAGCGGCGCGCGGACGACCCGCGCCGCATGGCGGACCCCAAGGAAGCCTGCTGCCGCAACTGCTTCGCGTGCGTGTTCCGCTGCCCGCGCCAGGCGCTCAGGCTCGAGCGGAACCCGGTCCACGCGGCTCTCGGCGACGCCACGTACACACCCGAGATCGTCTGCTCGCTCCAGGAACAGGCGACCGAGGGCAAGGTCCCGGTGAGCGGCGCGGGATACGGCGGCCCGTTCGACGGCGAGGGGTACGACGGGATCTGGACCGACATGTCCGAGATCGTCCGGCCGACGCGCGACGGGATCCACGGCCGAGAGCAGATCGCGACCACCGTGACCCTGGGCGCCGCGCTGCCCGATCTCTGCGGCATGGTCTTCGACGCGGAGGGAAGCCTCAAGTCCCACATCCCTCCGAGCCGCGAGATCCCGATCCCCGTGGTGTTCGGCCTCCTTCCGTTCTCTCCCGGCTCGGGCGCGGAGGAAGCGCTGGCCCTGGCGGCGAGCCGCCTCACGACCTACGCGTCGGTGCGCGCGGAGGACCGCCCCGAGCGGTTCACGGAGCACCTCAACCACCTGGTCGTCTGCATGCGCCCCGAGGAGCTCGATGCGCGGCGGTCCGTGCTCGACTGGGCGACGATCGTGGAGTTCCTGCCGGGCGGAGGCGCGGTCGCCGCCGTCGCGCGGGTGCGCGAGATCAACCCCCACGTGCTGACCGTCGTCCGCGTTCCGGCCGGGGCCGGAGCCGCCCGCGAGATCGTCGCCCTGGCCGACGCGGGTGCCGAGACGATCCACCTCGCGGCCGGGACCGACGGCCGCGGCGAAGATGGCACCGCGCTCCTCTCCTGCCTGAGGGAGAGCCACCTGTCGCTGGTGGAGCGCGGGCTCAGGGACCGGCTGACCCTCCTGGCGTCGGGCGGCGTCGCCGTGGCGGAGCACGTGCCGAAGGCCATCCTCCTCGGCGCCGACGCGCTGGTCGTGGACGTCCCTCTCCTGATCGCGATGGGCTGCACCGTCTGCTCCGACTGCGGCCTCGCGCGTCCATGTCCGCTCGGTCTCGGCGGCGTGGACGTGCGCTGGGGCGCGACGAGGGTGATCAACCTGATGCTTGCATGGCGGGACCAGCTCCTCGAAGTGCTGGGGGCGATGGGACTCCGCGACGTGCGGCGATTGCGCGGCGAGACCGGCCGGGCGATCTTCGCCGCCGACGCGCGGCGCGGGTTCCTCGAGCGCCTGGGCCGGGGCGCCGCCGGGACGCCCGCGGGAGCGCCGGGCGGGAGCGAGGCCGGGCCACGTCGTGCGGCGATCGCCGTGGCGCCACACCGCTTCGCCACCGCGCTAGGCCCCTTCCGCGTCGCCGTGGACCGTGGGCGGTGCACCGATTGCGGCCTCTGCGTCGCGAGCTGCCGGCCCGGGGTCCACCGCAGGACCGAGGGGAAGGCCTCGCTCGAAGAGCCGCGCCACGAGCGCTGCCTCGGCCCGTCCTGCCTCGAGAACGACTGGTGCTGCGTCCGGGTCTGCCCTTGGGACGCCATCGAGATCGAGGACGACCCGACGGAGCTTTCGCTCGGCGACCGCAGATGGACCGCCGCGCTCCTGCGGGAGACGTGGCGGCAGGCGAGGACCGGAGCGCCGACGCCCGATGCCCCGTCGGCGCTCTCGGGGGGCTCGGGCGGGGGCTTCGACGCGCTCAGCCTCGAGACCCCTCCGGGGGTCGAGCCACGCTCGGGCCCGATCGACCTCTCGATCGACCTGAACCGGCGGTCGGAAGGGCCGAGGCTCGCGATCCCGATCCCGATCTACGGCGGCGGCATGTCGTTCGGGTCGGTGTCCCTACAGGTCATGATGGGCCGCGCGCGCGCGGCGCGGCGCTGGGGGACGTTCACCTCGACCGGCGAAGGGGGCTACCCGCCCGAGCTGGCCGAATACTCCGACCACGTCATCACGCAGATCGCCACCGGCCTCTTCGGCGTGCGCGAGGAGACGATCCGGCTCGCGCGCCTCGTCGAGTTCAAGTACGCGCAGGGAGCCAAGCCGGGGCTCGGCGGCCACCTGCTCGGCGAGAAGAACACGCCGGGGGTCGCGGCGATGCGCGAGGCGGTCCCGGGGACGGCGCTCTTCTCGCCGTTCCCGTTCCACTCCGTCTACTCGGTGGAGGACCACAAGAAGCACCTGGACTGGATCCGCGCGATTCACCCCGAGGTCCTGATCTCGGTGAAGGTCTCGACGGCCGCCGACGTGGACATGGTGGCGGTGGGGAGCTACTACGCCGGGGCCAACGTGATCCACCTGGACGGAGCGTACGGAGGGACCGGCGCGGCGCCGGACATCGCCAAGAAGAACATCGCCCAGCCGATCGAGTACGCGGTCGCCCAGGCCCACGACTTCCTGGTCTCCGAGGGGATCCGCGACGAGGTGGCGCTGATGGCGAGCGGGGGCGTCAGGACCGCCGAGGACGCGCTCAAGGCGATCGCCCTCGGCGCCGACGGGGTCGTTGTCGGCACCGCGGAGCTCGTGGCCATCGACTGCGTCCGCTGCTGCAACTGCGAGCGCGGACGGGGCTGCCCGATCGGCATCGCGACCACCGATCCGTCGCTCGCGCCGCAGCTCACGCCCGACCTGGTCGAGGCGCGGATCTCGAACCTCTATCGCGCCTGGGCCGATCACTTCGCGCGGCGGCTCGGGGAGCTGGGACTCTCGTCCGTGCGCGCGCTGCGCGGCCGCCGCGACCTCTTAGCACCGTCGCGGGAGGAGGTGAGAGCTTGAGCGACGCCCGCGCGATCCTACGCTCCCGCATGCGTCTCGTCTCCGGCACGCCGCAGGAGCGCCGCACCCTCGAGGGGGGCTGCGGCGTCATCGGGATCGTCGGCACGGCGCCGCTTCCGGGCCGGTTCATCATCCGCCCCTGCTGCCAGATGAGGAACCGCGGCAACGCCAAGGGGGGCGGCGTCGCGGCCGTCGGCCTCTTCGGCGACCTCCGCGAGCACTACGCGATCCACGTGGCGTACCTCGAGGCCGGGCTCCGGGAGGAGATCGAGAGGGACTTCATCTTCTCCCGCTTCGACGTCGCGCACGTCGAGCGCCAGGAGAGCCTCGACGACCACCGCGAGGCCGGCCTCTCGATCCGGCCTCCCGCGGTCGTGAGGTACTTCTCCCGTGTGCGTGAGGACGTCCTCACGGCCTTCCGCGCCGAGACCGGGATCGAGGATCGCGGGGCCGCCGAGGACGAGATCGTCTACCAGAACAGCTTCCGGCTCAACCGGACCTACTACGTCCGCGAGCGCCCCGGAGCGTTCGTCCTCTCCCACGGCCGGGACCTGATGATCCTCAAGGGCGTGGGATACGCCGAGGAGATCGCGCGCTTCTACCGGCTCGAGGAGCGGCGCGCCCACCTCTGGATCGGGCACCAGCGCTACCCCACCCGCGGCCGCGTTTGGCACCCGGGGGGCGCCCACCCGTTCGCGGGGCTCCACGAGGCGCTGGTCCACAACGGCGACTTCGCGAACTACCACGCGGTGACCGAGTACCTCCGCCAGCGCGGCATCGTCCCGCTGTTCGTGACGGACACCGAGGTCTCGGTGCTCCTGTTCGACCTCTACACGCGCGTCCTGGGGTACCCGCTGGAGTACGTGATCGAAGCGCTCGCGCCGACGCCCGAGGGGGACTTCGAGCGGCTGAGCAAGAGGCGCCAGCGGATCTACCGCGCGATCCAGGCGTCGCACCTCCACGGCTCCCCCGACGGCCCCTGGTTCTTCATCGTGGCCCGCGCGGAGCCTCTGAGTCTCGCGCCGCAGCTCATCGGGATCACCGACGTCTCGATGCTGCGGCCGCAGGTGTTCTCGCTGCAGGTCGGCGACGAGAGCTACGGCGCGATCGCCTCGGAGAAGCAGGCGATCGACGCCTTCTTCGAGGGGCTCGCGGCCGAGGACCCGCGGGTGCCGCCGGTGGCGGACCGGTACTGGAACGCCCGGGGTGGAAGCTGCACCGACGGCGGCGCGTTCGCCTTCACGGTGAGGCGAAACGGGAGCGGCGCCGTCCTCGACGTGCGGGACAAGTTCGGGACCGAGGTGACCGCCGAGGCGACGGGCGCGCGCGAGCGCGCGCCGCACGTTCTCTCGCGTCCGGGCCGTCCCGCCGTGGCCGCCGCGGCGGAGGGCGGCGGATGGGAGCGGGAGGGGAGCGGCTGGCTGCCCGGCGTTCCGTTCGGGACCCGGCTCGCGCCCGGAAGTGCTTCGTTCGGACTCGCCGAGCGACTCATGCGCGATCTGAGGCGCGGAGAGTTCGGCGCCTTCGCCGAAGGGGCGGCGAAGGCGAGGAGCGAGGGAGGTCGCGCCGGCTGGCGCGCGGCGCTCGATGTCCTGACGTTCCTCCGCGACCGCCGGTGGCCGGCGGGAGGGCAGCGACACGCGTTCGTCCTCGCCGCCGCGGACCGCGCGATCCGGGAGGAGCTCGACGCGCTCCCCGGCCCCGCGGCGGCCGACGGCCTGGGAGCGGTCCGGCTCACGCGGGACACGGCGGAGATTTCGCTCGGCCCGCCTCCCGATGCCGACGCGTGCCTCGCCGTGGACGCGCGAGGGTTCGATCCCGAGGGGCCGGGGTCGACGTCGCGGGCTCTCGTCGCCGCTCACGCTGCCGGGTGGCGCCGCTACGTGGTCTACGGCGCTCGAGGGGACCGCTTCCTCGGCTGCGGCCTGGGGCCCGACACCTCGGACGTGCGGATCGACGTCTACGGCTCGAGCGGCGACTACCTCGGCTCGGGGATGGACGGCGCGACGCTCGTCGTCCACGGCGATGCCCAGGATCAGGTCGGGCAGATCCTCAAGGCCGGCCGGATCGTCGTCTTCGGAAGCGTCGGGCAGACGTTCCTGTACGGCGCCAAGGGCGGCGAGGCGTTCGTGATGGGCTCCGCGGCGGGGCGGCCCCTGATCAACGCGGTCGGCAAGATCCGCGCGATCCTGAACGGCACCTGCCTCGACTACTGCGCCGAGAGCTTCATGGCGGGGGACCAGCTCGGCGGCGGGTTCGTGGTGATCAACGGCCTCGCCTACGATGGCGGCGAGGTGATCGGCCTCGAGACCAAGTACCCGGGGAACAACCTGTTCTCGCTGGCGTCCGGGGGCGCCTGCTATCTCAACGATCCGTATCGGACCGTGACCGAGGACCAGTTGAACGGCGCCAGCTTCGTGCCGTTCAAGCAGGCGGACTGGAACGTGGTCCTGCCGTACCTTCGCCTCAACGAGGACCTCTTCGGGATCTCGATCCGACACGACCTCCTGATCGTGGACGGCGTCCTCAAGTGGCCGAAGGAGGTCTTCCGCAAGATCGTCGCGAGCGTCGCGACCGGCAAGCTCGATTGGTCGTCGCTCCCGGCGTGAGCGTCCTGCTCATGTATTGGCAAGAGGGCATCGGCTTCTTGTTGATGTCGGGAGGGCTTCTTATCCTGGGGCTGAGGCTGAGACCCGGAGATTACGATGAGGGCTCTCCGTGGCTCTACCTGACGCGATACGCCAAGTACACCTCCTTGATCGCGGCCGTGGCAGGCATCATCCTCGCCCTGAGATTGTTGATCTTCCCGCCAGCACCGTGAAGGTCGATGACGGCGGAGTGAGTCTGCTCTTCGCGTCGGGGTCCCCCTGCCCTCGTTGTGGCCTCGGATCCGAGCCGACTGAGTGTTGAAGACCGTCAAGCGGAGCCCTTGCGTACTTCCGCGAGGATCGGCTCGATCCGGAGCCCTGGAATCCGTCCGTAGTGGCGGACGTTTCCGGTGACGAGATCGAGACCGTGGTAGAGGGCGGTAGCCGCGATCGCGAGGTCCGCGTCGGCGAGGGGCTGCCCTTTCCGAGATCGGACAGCCAAGGCATCGGGTTCAGCGACTTCGGGACGGCCTCGGCCGGGTCCGTTTGATCTCGCGGATCGTCTCGACCAACTCCTCCGATCCTTTCCATCCGCCGGCGATGCTGGCGAGTCCGCCTTCGGGGCCGGCGACGCGCAGGCGCTCGAGGCGTTCGAGGTCCTCGGCGGCGACCACGGCCGCGACGGGCTCACCATGCCGCGTGATCGCCATGCGCTCGTCAGACCCCCACCAGCCCGAGACCGATCTTGAGGGCGCGGTCCACCCGCCGCATCGTCTCCGGCCTGACGCGTCCGAGCCGCTGGACGAGGCGGCGTGCGTCGATGGAGCGGATCTGGTTCAGGAGCACCAGCGACGGCTTGGACAGCCCTCCCTCCGGCGGTCGGACCTGGACCTCGGTGGGGTACAGCGCGACGTCGACCTGCGACGTGATGGCCGCGACGATGGTGACGGGGCTGTGGCGATTGTCGATGTCGTTCTGGATGACGAGAGCGGGGCGCCTTTTCCGGATCTCCGCACCGATCGTTGGATCGAAGTCCACGACGAACACGTCGCCCCGCCTCGGGGACGCTACCTTTCGCGTCCGTCCCATGATTCCTGATCGACGGGAAACCACTCCTCGGCGATCTCGAGGTCGAGTTCGGCACGCCGAACGGCGCGCTCCTTCATGAGCTTCCGCAGGCGGGCCTTGCCCACCTCCGTCACGTACCTGGTGACGGCCTCCGCGATGACACGGCTCCGGTCGCCCTTCGCCGCCACCCGATCCAGTAACCGAACGGTCTCCTCGGGAAGCGATATGTTGAGCCTGCGGTACATGGATTCGAGGCTCCTTTCCTTCGAGAGGAAAGGATACACAACTCAGGTGTGTAAGTCAACGCGAGTCGCGGGCAGGTTCCTCGCGGCGCGGCTCAAGCGTTGATTCTCCTCACTTCGCCTACCGCGCCAGCGCTCGGTCCACCGTGTCGCGCACCTCGGAGGCCAGCTCGCGCGCGCGGGCGAGGAGGCGCTCCTGGTCGCCGAGCAGCTCGCCAGCGACCTCCGCGTCGGTGAGGTTCGGCACGTTGATGCGCACGTTGAGGGACGCCCCCTCCGCGGCGGCGAGGGCGCAGGCGCCGGCGACCCCCGCGTCCGACACCGAGTTCGGGTTCCCGTCCCGCGCGACCGCGAGCGCCAGCTCGAGGGCGCGAACCGACCGGTCGACCACCTCGAGGGGGACGCGAGCCGCTCCCTGGTTCGCCAGCTCCACCGCGGCGACACGCGCCTCGACCTCCTCATCGGTCTTCTTCGGCAGTCGCATCGCCGCCAGGACCGCGTTGAACGCGTCGGTGTCGCGGTCCACCGCCTCCAGGAACCAGTCCTTGAGCCGCTGCCCCTCTACGCCGATCTCCTTCATGGCGGGGCGCGAGGACTCCATCCCTGCCTTCGACCAGGTGAGCGCGGCCACCATGCTCGACAGGGACGCGGAGAGCGAGCCCAGGAGCGCGGCGACGCTCCCGCCGCCCGGGGCGGGGGAGTCGCTGGACAGCTCGTCGGCGAACTCGGTCAGGCGCATCGCCTTCAAGCCCTTCGGGGCGCCGCGGTACCGGTACTCGATGATCTTCTGCTGGGCGTCGAACGGCGAAAGCTCGGCCAGGCCGAGGGAGAGGATCGCCGCGTGCACGCGCTCCTTCTCGGGCACCCCCGTGGTCTTCCCCTGCTTCGCGAGGTAGTAATCCCCCGCCGCGAGGACCGCGTCGAGCGGGATCAGGCCCA
This sequence comes from Terriglobia bacterium, assembly GCA_020073205.1. NCBI lineage: Bacteria > Pseudomonadati > Acidobacteriota > Terriglobia > Terriglobia bacterium. The sequence continues at coordinate 90,698 of JAIQFR010000009.1, read as the reverse complement.
CCAGCTCGCTCCCGGTCACGCGGAGGCCTCGCTTCGCGGCCTCCGCGCGGGCGGCGTCGAACACCTCGTGGATCGACGTGACCTTGTAGTTCGTGAAGTTGATGGAGATCTGCGCGCGGCCGTACTCCTCGATGTACCAGCCCACCGCGCGGCACTCCTTGAAGCGCCCCGGGACGTTGACGGTCCTCCCCTCGGCGTCCTTGACGATCTTCCCGTCCGGCCCGCGCTTGGGCTTCCCGGCCTCCCGGAGCTCCACGGCGACCGCGTGGGCGAGCTTCTTGTCCCGCGTGTTCAGGTTGAGATTGTACGCGATCAGGAACTCGCGGGCGCCGATCACGGTGGCGCCGCTCCGCTCGTCGAAGACCGCGGGGCCGAAGTCCGGCGCGAAGGACGGGTCCTTCATCTTCTCCGCGAGCGCCTCGTACTCCCCCTTGCGGATGTCGGCCAGCGACCTCCGTCCCGGCCGGCTGGCGGCCGCCTCGTAGAGGTACACCGGGATCTGAAGCTCGTCCCCCACGCGCTGCCCCAGCCTGCGGGCGACCGCGACGCAATCCTCCATGGTCGCGCCCTGGACCGGCACGAACGGGCAGACGTCGGTCGCGCCCATGCGCGGGTGCTCCCCTTGGTGCTTCGACATGTCGATGAGCTGCGACGCCCGCCGGATCGCGCGGAACGCCGCCTCCTCGACGGCCTCCGGGGGTCCGATGAACGTGACCACGGTGCGGTTCGTGGCCGCGCCGGGATCGACGTCCAGGAGCAGCGCCCCCTCGGTCCCCGAGATCTCGGCGGTGATCGCGTCGATCACCTGCCGGTTCCGGCCCTCGCTGAAGTTGGGAACGCACTCGATGAGCTTCATGGATTCTCCCCGTGGGTGAAGGAGGATTCTATCAAGCGCGCTTGACTTGGGGGAGGCCCGCTGAAAGACTCGGCGCCAAGCGCAGCAGGAGGGGCCCGCGTTGACCGTGGAGCGGACGGATTCCCCCATGACCCGCGAGGACGCCCAGAAGCGCGCGGACCGCGTCCGCGCGTTCCGCGACGAGATTCAGGAGCTGGAGCGGGAGGGGGTCGCCGTGCTCCCGGACGATCTCCGCGGGAGGATCCGCGCGCACCACGACGCGCTCCTCGAGCGCCTGGCCGGGCGATTCGACGTGGACCGCACCGACTCGGAGAAGCAGCTGTCCCAGGGTATGCGCATCGCCTCCTTCCTGGGCGCCGTCGCGCTCTCCTTCGCGGTGTTCTTCTTCTTCTACCGGTTCTGGGGGGCGATCCCGACCTGGGCACAGGTCGCGCTGCTGGTGGCCGCGCCCATCCTCTCGGTCGTCGGGATGGAGGTCGCCGCGCGCCGGGAGAAGACGCTCTACTTCTCCGGGATCGTCGGGCTCGTGGCCGTGGCGAGCTTCGGGCTGACGTTGACGATGCTGGGAGACATCTTCAACATCGGCGACTCTCCGGACGCGTTCCTCGCCTGGGGGCTCTTCGCGGGCATTCTCGCGTACACGTACGGCTTGCGGCTGCTCCTCCTGGCGGCGGTCGTGGGCGTCACCGTGTTCGTGTCGGGGCGGGTCGGAGCCTGGGGCGGCGCTTACTGGGGCAACTTCCTGGAACGACCCGAGAACCTCTTCCTCTCGGGAGTCGCTCTCCTCGCGATCCCGGCGGCGGCGCAACATCGCTCGCTGCCCTCGTTCCCGCCGCTGTACCGCGTCACCGGCCTGCTATCCCTGTTCGTTCCCATCCTGCTCCTCGGGCAGATCGGCAGGCTGAGCTGTCTGGATTTGCCACACACCACCGTACAGACCGTCTACCAGTTGCTCGGCTTCGTGGCCGGCGCGATCGCGGTCGGCATCGGCGTTCGGCGTCGCTGGGCCGAGACGACCGGTCTCGCGAGCGGGTTCCTCGTGGTGCTCGTCTACTTGAAGTTCTTCAACTGGTGGTGGCAGTGGATGCCCAAGTGGCTGTTCTTCCTGATCCTCGGCGCGGTCGCGGTCGGCTTCCTTCTACTGCTGCGCCGGCTGCAAGCCGCGACGAGGAGGAGCGCGGGATGAGGCGCTGGGGACCGTTCCTCGCGATCGCGTGGGTGCTGCTCAGTAGCGCGATCGCGCTTCTCGGCGTCGCGCGGAACCGGGCCGGGGAGCCGGACGCGGACGTCGTGCTCACCGAGCGGGAGCTGCGCCTCCCGCCGTCGCTGGCGGAGGAGAACACCGGGCTCTCCCTTCTGCTCACCTGGTCCGGTATGGACCCGTCGTCGCCCGGGGAGGCCGCGTGGCTCGACCGAGCGAAGCTCGAGAGCCTCGGATTCGACTGCCGCCTCCCCTCGGAGGCCTCGTCGGCCGTCGCGCATTACGGGCGCGTGCCTCCCCGCGAGGTCGTCCTGGTCCTCGAATTCGACCCGGACCGTAAGGAGCCATCGGCGACCCGCCTCTTCGTCGTGGACGCCGGTCTCGACCCCGTCGATCTGCGCCGCCGCTATCCCGATCGCTCCCGGTACGTCGTGGCCAGGGGCATCATGCGGGTGTTCGCCGCACCGGGCAGCGGTGAGGAGCTGCGCGGACAGGTGGTCTCGCTCCTCATCCGCGAGATTCACGTCCCTCGGAGCCAGCGCTCGCTGCTCGACTCGCTCATCACGCGCAACCGCGACGCGAAGGACTCCGCCGGGTCCGCGGCGGCTCACGCCGCCGGGAAGATCGCGGCCGGCCCGCCGCTCGGCCCTCCCCGCTACAAGGTCCGTGTCCGCTGGGGGCGGCGTCTCGAGCCCTGGATCGAAAGCGTCGAGCCGCTGTAGCCGGATCTCGCCGCGGCCGCCTCAGTGCTCGTGGTCGTGATCGGTGCCGTGGAAGTGCGGGTGGACGTGCAGCCGCTCGCCGTGGTGGTGGGCGTGCTCGTGGATCACGTTGACCGACTGGAGGAGGCGCGCGTCGGCGAGGATCTCGCGGACCGGCCCCTCCGCCTCGACCCCGTGGGCCTCGTTCAAGACTAGGGCGCGATCGGCCAGGTCGGGGACCAGCTCGAGGTCGTTGGTGGCGGTCACGAGCGTCTTCCCCGCCTGGTGCAGCTCCCCGAGGAAGTGGAGGAGCCAGCCCCGAGTCCGCGGGTCGAGCCCCTGGGTGGGCTCGTCCAGCAGGATCGCGTCCGGGTTCACCACCAGGACCGAGGCCAGCGCGACCTTCCGCTTCTCCCCCCCCGAGAGCCGGTAGGGCGGCCGGTCGAGGAGGTCCGTCAGGCCCAGCATTCCCGCCAGGTCGGCGATCCTCCGCTCGATCTGCTCGAGCGGCAGATCGAGCTGGAGCGGGCCGAAGGCGATCTCGTCGCGGACCGTCGGCGAGAACAGCTGGGAGTCCGCGTTCTGGAACACCAGGCCGACCCGGCGCCGGAAAGCGTACGCGGTCGCGCGATCCCTGAGCGAGCGCTCGCTGATCTCCTCGCCGAACGCCCGCAGCGTCCCGGAATCCGGATGGAGGAGCCCGGCGAGGATCCTGAGGAGCGTGGACTTCCCGGCCCCGTTCGCGCCGAGGATCGCCAGCCGGTCGCCGCGATCCACCGCGAGCGACACCGCGCGAAGCGCGTCCGTCCCCGCCTCGTAAGCGAAGCCGGCGTTCTCCAGGGAGAACGCCGGAGGGGCGCGCCGGCCGCTATCCAAGGGCTCCCCAGAAGGCGGCGAGAGCCGCGATCAGCGCCATCGTCGCCAGCCAGGCGGCATCGGCCGCCTCGAAGCGCAGCGCCGCGAGCGACCGCGCGTCGCCCGCGAAGCCGCGGGCGATCATCGCCGCGTGCACTTCCTCGCCCAGGGCCAGGGTCTTCCCGAGCAGCCCCCCCGCCGCGCCGCCGAGGAACCCGCGCCCGTCCCGCGCGCGGGCGGGCCCCACCGTCCGGCTCCTCCGCGCGATGAACGTCTCGTACGCCGCGTGGGAGAGCACCCCCAGGTAACGGTAGGTCATCGCCAGCACGGTCAGGAACGGCCGCGGGACGCCGAGCACGCGGAGACCGCGCATCAGGTCGTTCCACGGCGTCGTCAGCGCCAGCAGGACCACGAACGAGAGCGCGACGCCGACCCTGAGCGCGAGGAGACCGGCCTGCGCCAGCCCGGGAGCCGTGATGGCGAGGTACGGGTCCCGCGACAGGACGACCAGCGCGCGGCCCGGCGTCACCGCGCTCAGCGCCGCCGGGAGCGTGACGGCGCCCGCGGCCAGCGGCATCGACAGCCAGACGCGGCGGTGCAATGCGCCCAACGGGATCCGTGAGAGCGCGGCGAGCGCCGTGACCAGGAGGACCAGCGCGGAGAGCGTCCACGGATTCCGGAGGAACGCGGTGAGCACCACGAACCCCAGGAGCGCGACGACCTTGGCGCGCGGGTCGAGGCGCTGGAGCAGCCCGTCGCGCCGGGACCAGGTCTCCGAGACGAGCGCCGTCCGCGCGCTCTCCGAGAGGTCGGCGAGCGACCTCTCGACGAAATCGCGCCCCCCGAGCGTCGACCGGAGCCTGGCCGGGCGCCGAGTCTCCCGGCCGCCGGCGGCGCTCGCGCCGGTCCGCAGCCACGCGGGGAACGCTTCGGGGATCCCGGTCGCGCCGGGGCCCGGCGGCGTCCGGCCGCGCGAGACCCGTCTCGACCGCGCGAGGAGCCGTCCCGACGCGTAGAGGAGCGCCGCGACGACGAGGGCGCCGAGGAGTCCCGACAGCAGGTAGGCGAGCGGGCCGCGATCGCCGAGGTAGCCCGGGAGGAGATCGAATCCCCGGATACCGTGCCGCTCCGCCGCGACGAGCCCCGATGGGACGTACCCCACGCGGGCGAGAAGCTCCTCGAGGGACCACTCCCCCCAGGCGGGTCCCTTCGCGAGGAGGCCGAGGGGGGTCAGCGCGATCAGCGCCCCGAGCCCCGCCAGGAGCCACTCGACGCCGAGCCTAGGTGCCTCGGCGCCATCGGCCGGCGGGTCCGCAAGCGGCACGCGCGCCTTCTGGAGATAGCGCACGGCGACGGTGGTCAGCACGGCCTCGCCGATCCCCGCGACGGTCAGGTGGGCGATCAGCATCGCCGGCACGGTGACAGCGAGCCCGAGCGGGAAGTAGAGCGCGTGCCCCGCGGCGTCGTGGTAGAGCGCGGGCTGCACGCCGAGGAGCACGGCCGTGATCAGCGCCGCGGCGTTCACCCCGACGTAGGCGCCGATCCCCGCCGCCGCCGCTCGCCTTCTCGAGCCCGCGGGAGCGCGACCGGCCGCGAGTCGGTAGGCCGCGTACCCGGCCATCGGCATCGTGAACGCCATCGCCAGGCAGTTCGCGCCGATCGCGAGCACCCCGCCGTCGGCGAAGAAGAGCGCCTGGATCGCCAGGGTGACGGTCATCCCCATGACCGCGGCCCAGGGTCCCAGGAGGACGGCCAGCAGCACGCCCCCCACCGCGTGGACCGTGGTCCCGCCGGGCACGGGGAGATTGAACATCATGATCGTGAAGCAGAACGCGGCGCCTGCGGCGAGGAGCGGCACGCGGCGGGTCGAAAGCTCCGCCACCAGCCGTCGGGACGCCGCGTACCAGATCGGGACCATCGCGGCCCCGGCCAGGAGGGACGTGGCGGGGCTGACCGCCGAGTCCGGGATGTGCATTCTCGAGAGTCCTTGCCCGTGCGACCGGTCCGAGAGAGACTGTTCCGGCCCAAGAATATACAACAGCGCCTGGAGGGTCGGCCGTGAGCATGCTCCTCTCGCCTTTCAAGCTCCGCGACGTGGTCTTCCGCAACCGGATCTTCGTCTCCCCGATGTGCCAGTACTCCAGCCGCGACGGCTTCCCGACGGACTGGCACCTCGTGCACCTCGGCAGCCGCGCGGTGGGCGGGGCGGGGCTCGTGATGGTCGAGGCGACCGCGGTCGCGCCGTGGGGGAGGATCAGCCCGTCCGACTCCGGGCTGTGGTCCGAGGCGCACGGCGAGGCGTTCGGGTCGATCGCGAGCTTCCTCAAGAGCCAGGGGGCGGTCCCGGGGATCCAGCTGGCCCACGCCGGGCGCAAGGCCTCGACCCGCGCGCCGTGGCGGGGGACCGGCCAGATCCCGGAATCGGAAGGGGGCTGGCGGCCGGTGGCGCCGAGCCCGATCCCCTTCGACGGCGCGGACGCGGTGCCGAAGGAGTTGACGGTCGAGGACATCCGCTCGCTCGTGGAGCGCTTCTCCGACGCGACCCGGTTCGCCCGAATGGGAGGGTTCGAGGTCGTCGAGATCCACATGGCCCACGGCTACCTCGCGCACCAGTTCCTCTCGCCGCTCTCGAATCACAGGAAGGACGATTACGGCGGCAGCCTCGAGAACCGGATGCGCTTCCCGCTCGAGGTGACGAGCGCGGTGCGAGGGGCTTGGCCCTCGCACCTGCCGGTATTCGCGAGGATCTCCGCCACCGACTGGGTGGAGGAAGGGTGGGACCTTACGCAGGCCGTCGAGTTCGCCCGGAGGCTCAGGGCGGCCGGCGTGGACCTGGTGGACTGCTCCAGCGGCGGCACGTCGCCGCACGCGAAGATCCCGGCGGCTCCGGGATTCCAGGTCCCGTTCGCGGAGGCGGTCAAGAAGGGCGCGGGGATCGCCACCGGCGCCGTCGGGCTCATCACCGTGCCGGCGCACGCGGATGAGATCGTCTCGACCGGGAAGGCCGACGTGGTCTTCCTGGCGCGGCAGCTCCTGCGCGACCCGTACTGGCCGCTCCACGCCGCGCAGGCGCTCGGGGACAAGGTCGACTACTGGCCGGCGCAGTACGGGCGGGCGAAGCCTTCGTAGCCGGCTGCCGATTCGACTTCACGGAACCGGCGTTCCCGTGCTGGACGCCGCCCGTCGAGAAGAGGTGCCCATGCGTCCGGTCAAGACGTTCCACGTGAAGCCCGCGCTCCCCGAGCGGCTCGCCGCGCTCGAGGAGGTCGCTTACAACCTCCGCTGGTCCTGGGACCACGAGACGATCAGCCTGTTCCGCAGGCTCGATCGCGATCTGTGGGAGGAAAGCGGGCACAACCCGGTCCTGATGCTCGGGAGCATCCCGCAGGAGCGGCTCGAGGAGGCCGCTCAGGACGAGGCGTTCCTCGCGCAAATGGACCGCGTCGCCGCCGCGCTCTCGGAGTACGTCGAGGGGACCGGGACCTGGCATCAGAAGAACTACGGCTCCTGGGCGACCCCGGAGGTCGCATACCTCTCCATGGAGTTCGGCCTGACCGAGAGCCTGCCGATCTACTCGGGGGGGCTCGGCATCCTCGCCGGCGACCACCTGAAGTCGGCCAGCGAGCTGGGCCTGCCCCTCGTCGGGGTCGGGCTCCTCTACCAGAACGGATACTTCCGGCAGTACCTGACCGCCGAGGGGTGGCAGCAGGAGCGCTACCCGGTCAACGATTTCTCCGTCCTGCCGGTGCGGCCGCTCCACGGCGAGGGGGGAAGGCCCGTGCGGGTCACCGTGGACCTCGCGGGTCGCCCGCTCGCGCTGCGGCCGTGGCGGGCCCAGGTCGGCCGGGTGACCCTGGTGCTGCTCGACGCCAACATCGCGGAGAACCCGGCGGACCTGCAGGACGTCACCGCCGAGCTGTACGGCGGCGACGGCGAGATGCGGATCCGGCAGGAGATCGTCCTCGGGATCGGAGGGGTTCGGATGCTCGACGCCCTCGGCCTCAGGCCCCGGGTGTTCCACATGAACGAGGGGCACTGCGCGTTCCTGGGCCTCGAGCGGGTGCGCCTCCTGATGCGGGAGCAGCGCCTCTCGTTCCGCGAGGCGCAGGAGGTGGCGGCGGCCAGCGGCGTCTTCACCACGCACACGCCGGTCCCCGCCGGCATCGACGTGTTCGAGCCCGACCTCATGGAGCGCTACTTCGCGGGGTTCCGCGGAGAGCTGTCGCTCGACCGCGAGGCGTTCCTCGATCTCGGCAGGGTCCACCCCGGCCGGAGGGACGAGCCGTTCAACATGGCCGTGCTGGCGATCCGGACCTCGGGGTTCGCCAACGGCGTGAGCCGGCTGCACGGCGAGGTCTCCCGGCGGATGTGGCAGGAGGTCTGGCCCGGCGTTCCCCTGGACGAGATCCCGATCACCCACGTGACCAACGGGGTGCACCCGCAGTCCTGGATCTCCGACGAGATGCGGAACCTGTACGACCGGTACCTCGGGCCGCGCTGGTCCGAGGAGCCGGGCGACACGAGGGTCTGGGCGCGGGGCGAGCAGATCCCGGGGGAGGAGCTGTGGAGGACCCACGCGCGCCGGCGCGAGCGCCTGGTGGCGTTCGCGCGCCGGCGGCTCCAGGCGCAGCTCGAGGCGCGGGGAGCCGGCATGTCCGAGATCGCCCAGGCCGAGGAGGTCCTGGACGCCGACGCGCTGACCATCGGCTTCGCCCGGCGCTTCGCGACCTACAAGCGGGGGACTCTGCTGCTGCGCGACCCAGCGCGTCTCGAGCGGATCCTGAACGCTCCCGGCCGGCCGGTCCAGATCGTGTTCGCGGGGAAGGCGCACCCGAGGGACGAGCCGGGGAAGCAGCTGATCCGCGAGATCATCCAGCTCGCACGGCGCCCCGAGTTCCGGCGACGCCTGGTGTTCATCGAGGACTACGACCAGGTGGTCGCGCGCTACCTGGTGCAGGGCGTCGACGTCTGGCTCAACACGCCGCGGCGCCCGATGGAGGCCAGCGGCACCAGCGGGATGAAGGCGGCGTTCAACGGCGCGTTGAACCTCAGCATCCCCGACGGGTGGTGGGACGAGGCCTGCTCGCAACGCACCGGATGGGGGATCGGCAAGGGAGAGGACTACCGGGAGCTGGACTACCAGGACCGGGTCGAGGCGGGTGCGCTCTACGACCTCCTCGAGGCCGAGGTGGTGCCGCTCTACTACACGCGCGGCGCCGACCATCTCCCGCGAGGCTGGATCGCGCTGATGAAGACCGCCATGGGGGACCTGTGCCCGGTCTTCAACACGAACCGGATGGTCCACCAGTACATGGTGGCGGGGTACGCCCCGGCGCGCGAGCGGCGGTCCCGGCTCGAGGAGGACCGGTTCCGTCGCGCCCGCGAGCTGGCCCGCTGGAAGGAGCGCGTGCGCCAGGCATGGGGAGGGGTCAAGGTCCTCCGCGTCGAGGTCGTCCTGCCGGAGGACACCCGGGTCGGGAAGCCCTTCGAGGTCAAGGCCTGGCTCGAGACCGGCGGCCTCGAGCCTTCCGACGTCGTGGTGCAGGTCTACCTCGGGAAGCTCCGCGAGAGCCGCGAGATCGTCCATCCGGAGGTCGTGGAGATGCAGCCCGTGGGGCCGGACCCCGCCGGTGGCCGCCTGTTCTCCGCGAAGATCCCCTGCCGGACCAGCGGCACGCAGGGGCTGACGGTTCGCGTGTTGCCGCGCCACGAGGACCTCGGCCGGATGCACGAGACCGGCCTGATCGCGTGGGCGTAGATCGGAGCCGCCATGCCCGTGGAATCGTTCGCCGCGAGCCGGCTGACCCAGGGGAACCACCTGTTCCCCACGGTGATCGAGGTCGGGGACACGTTCGTCGTCAAGCGCACGCGGACGCTGTTCACGAAGAACGAGATCAGCATCCACCTGAACCGGATCGCGTCGGTCCGGATCGAGACCGGCATCGTGTGGTCCGACATCCTGATCGAGTCGTCGGGAGGCTCGGACCCGATCGCGAGCCACGGCCACCGCAAGGACGACGCCGTAAGGATCAAGCAGCTGATCGAAAGCGCCCAGGCGCGCGACTCGAACGCCCCGTCGGTCGCGACGGGAGCGACGCGCGCCTGCCCCTACTGCGCGGAGACGATCAAGGCGGCGGCGAAGGTGTGCAGGTACTGCGGGAAGACGGTGGGGTCGTAGGCGGCGCCGCGCCATTCTCACGCGGCGCATTCGCACAGCACGAGCCGCGCGACGAAGCTTGAAATTCCTATCTGGTAGATGGCCAGCAGTCCGTCACGGGAAGGGAGGAAGTTCAGTTCCGTGTTTGCCGAGTCGGCTGGAATGCCGGGTTCATCCTGGCCGACCGCGTCGGTGACTCGCCGGGGAATCCCGACGGCGTGGTGGTCGTGGACGTCAAGACGCACGCTATTTCCGGGCCGTTCACGGAAATGCAGTTGGAGGCGAACCCGAATACCGTGGGAATCAGGCTGGTAGATGCAAGTGAAGTGTGGCAGAAACTGCGGTGGAGGCCTCATAGGCTGCTGCGTGGACCCGCCAGTCCGTCCAGTCACGGCGCTTGCACAAAGCCGCAAGCGCCGCGCCGGCGGGCGCGCGCGTCAGGCGCGACGTTGAGGCCGCAGAAGAAACCTCCCTCTCACCACCACCGCGCATCGGAGGTCACATGAAACGAGTCACTGGCATCGGCGGCATCTTCTTCAAGGCCAAAGACGCTCCATCACTGCAGGCTTGGTACAAGCGGCACTTGGGAATCGATGTCCAAGTCTGGGGCGGAGCTGCCTTCACTTGGACCGACGCCGAGGGCAAGCCGGTTGCAGGCACAACTGTCTGGTCCATCGGTCCGCAAGAAGGCGATCACTTTGCTCCGAGCTCTGCTCCCTTCATGGTCAACTACCGAGTGGAAGACCTCCACGCCTTGGTCAAGGTCTTGAAGGAAGAAGGCTGCAATGTGCTCGAGAAGATTGACGAATCCGAGTATGGGAAGTTTGCCTGGGTCATTGATCCAGAGGGAAACAAGGTCGAGCTATGGCAGCCGCCTCAAGGCCAATGAGCGGGCTCGTTACTCACGGCCGCGAGTGAACGGTCGGGGAGATAGGTAACACTTCAGTCCGGGGACATCGGTAATAGGGGCGCGCGCTCGCCGCGCCTCATTGAGACACCCCGGAGAGAGTATGCGCCTACGCTCGATCGTCATGGCGTTCGCATTGCTGCTGGTCATCTTCGCGACCTCAGTGTCGGCGCAGCTGATGGGATCGCGCGTGCGGGGATCCGTTCGCGGGAGCCTTGGCGCCGCCTGATGGCGATCCAGTGCCCCGGTTCACCGGACACGGGTGCGGTCGGAGCCAGCCTGTAAAGGAATCTCGAGTCGCCGAATCACTCCGCCGGAAACCGCACCCAGGCATCTCCGATGCGGAAACCGCCACGATCGTGCCTCACATCGTCCGGTGAGAGAAAGCCCGCCCTACGGAGCAGGATCGGTGCTCGGGGATGAGCGTCGACCGCCCAGACGAGCCGATCGGGAAACCGACGGATCAGCTCCTCGATGGTTCTGAACGCGAAGCCCCGGCGATGATGCCGGGGCGCATTCTCGACGAACTTGAGCTCGATGTCGCCGCCGCCATACCCGCCCGGTCCTTCGAACACCGCGTAGGATACGCACTCGTCGCCGGCGTACGCGAGAAGGACCTGATCCCGTCTCGCGTCGCTCTCGTGGTGTGCGGGGTCGAACCACGGGCAGTCCGCGGGTTGCAGATCCCTGCGCGCGACGATCCTGAACTGAAGTTCATCCGCCATCGCAGCCGGCCTCCGTCTCGGGGGGTGTGATCGTATCGCAGATGGCGATCTCGCCCCACTCGCGGTCGACCGCGTGGCCGGGGCGGCGGCACGGCGCCGCCGGCAAGCGGATTCGTGCATGTCGGAGCGGCGCTCGGGTGTATGCTCTCCGCGGTCGACTACCCCAGGTCATGGCTCCGGTCCGAAAGGGGGTATTGTTGGCGGACTCCCAGCTCCGTTCGGCCCTCATCAGAGCCCTACGCGACCCCTCCGCGGGCCGGAAGCTCCGCCGCGCGCTCCTCAGAGCGAGGCCGGGGGTGGACGTCGGCCGTCTCACGGAGGACCAGATCGCCGACCTCCTGGCGAGCGACGCCGGCGCGGCGCTGGCGGCGGGGTTCCTGACTCGGCCGCGCGCCTCGTCCTCGGCCGAATCGGCGTCGAGTCGCCTCGGGAGCTCGGGTCGCGACGTCGGGGACGCCGTCGCGACCATCCTCTTCGCCGAGGATTACCTGCGCACGGTCCAGACCCGGTGGGAGGGCGGCGAAGCGGCCGCCGCGACGTCGGCGGCGCCCGCGCCGGCTCCGAGCAAGCCTCCGACCCTCGCGTCGCCTGCGCCTCCGCCGCCGGACGACATCAAGCTCGTGGAGCTCGTCGAGGTCTGGACGGAGTCGGGTGCGGAGAAGACGGCCGCTCCGGCCGGACGGAAGCAGTACATCAACCTCGACGAGAAAGTGGACGCCGCCAAGGCTCACCGGGAGTACGGCCGCGTCGTCCAGTTCAAGGCGAGGGCAGAGTGGGTGAGTGGCGACAAGTCGAAGTCGCTGGCCGGGCAGCCGCTGTACTGGTACTCGACCCCCGGGGGAGGCAACAAGACGGGGTTGACCGGATCGGACGCGGAGGGATTCGATTCGGCGGGCGGGGCCAAGAAGACGACGGTGTCGCTCGACGCGAAGGGATGGACGCCCGTCGTCAGCTTCTACCCGTCCCTTTACGGCGGCGACGAGTTCAAGGTGTCGGTCACCAAGGACGGCGGGTACAAAGGGGGCATGACCGCTGGCCCGTACAAGGTCTGGAGGATGTTCTGGTACCACGTCACCGAGATGAAGGACGGCTCGGGAGGGAAGTTCGACTTGCCCGCGGGGGTCACTTCGGCGTTCGAAGCGGGGTACAATACCGTATTCGCGGAATTCATCGAGAAGACCCCACGCACGGAGGCAACCCACGTCGACAACCTGCCCACCGGAACGAACCGGAGCGACGAGGCGAAGAACTACTTCGTCGCGGGCAGCGAGGCCCCGTTCAAGTGCCACATCATGACCATCGACTACGCTCAGACGGACAACGAGACCAAGACCGTCGAGGACACGCTTGCCGGCCTTACGTGGACCTCGCCGGACTGGTTCTTCCTGTGGAAGTTCGGTGGAGGGGCGCATCCGTGGAAGGTCGCCGCGCAATACCAGCCCAAGAACGGGAGCTTCACGGACATCCCGGACGCCGCGCTCAGCACGTCGACCCTCGCGACGCAGCCCGGATTCAAGCAGGTGAAGGTCGACCTGTCCTCGGTCTCTCCCGCGCCGGCCCGTCCGCTCAAGATCAAGCTCCAGATCAAGGTGGCCGGCCCCGGTCTCGCTCTCGGATGGGGCGGCGGGAGCCATCACCTCTTCCTGTGCACGGGGGCCCTCAGGGATTCGAACGTCGCGGCGGATCGAGACCCGACGCAGAAGAGCGACAGCGTGCACGAGATCGGCCACTCGCTGGGGCTCGTCAACATGCCTCCGGCGCCCGCCAACGCGCACGACGCCTGGGAGGACACGGGCCACACCGGACACTGCAAGAAGCCCGGGACGGTTTGTGCCATGTTCTGGCAGTCCTCGACGACGCGTCTGACGACGTTCCACCTCGAGGGCGGGAAAGGCTGCCATGACTACCTGCGAGGGCAGGATTTCTCCAGGTCCGTGATGAAGGACCGCTGGAGGGATTGACGATGCGTTCGCTTGGTCTTTGGGCGCTGCTGTCGCTCGCGGCATGCGGCGGCGTCGAAACCAGGCTCGCCACCGAACAGCCCGCGGACAAAGGACCGGTCGTTATGAAGCCAAGCGTCCACGAAAGGAACCAACTCGTCGATTTCGGCGCCAACCCCGACGCGCCCGAGCCGCCGGACATCGGAATCGCGATCGCGCTCGTGCCCGAGAGCCAGGGCTCCGGCACCGCTTACCATGTGGACCGTCCGATCGTCCTCGCCGGATCGTATCGCGTGGACGGCAAGCTCTTCCAGGAGTACGAGCAGAACCCCGCGGCCGCGATCAAGCTCACCCTCACCCGGAAGGACAAGCCCGGCGTCGAATCGGTTCCTCTCTATTCTCCGAAGTCGAAGATCGCGCCGCGCGGTGGCGGAACGCCGCCCGTCTACGGCGAAGGGTATCGCGTGGGAGGCCAGTTCAAGGTCGATCTGAGGCTGTTCTTCGGATTGCCCGGCGAGCCGGGGACGTACGTGGTGGTGGCATCGCTCGGGCTCCGTCCGTCGCAGGAGTTGAGCTTCGAGATCGTCCGATAGGCGGCGGGTTCGAACGACTCGGCCGCCGCCCTCTTTCGCTCAGCCCCGCTTCCGCTCCTTGACGGCCGCCTCGGTTCGCTTCGCCATCTCCTCGGGACCGACGTCCTCGATGTGCGTGCCGATCCACCACTGCATCCCCGAGGCGTCCTTCACCCCGGCGTTGCGGTCGCCGTAGAACATGTCGGCGGGCTCCATGATCGACGTGCCGCCGGCCGCGAGCGCCTTCCTGTAAACGGCGTCGGTGTCCTTGACGTAGAGATAGATCGAGCAGGGCTGCGGCGCGTGCTCGCTCGTCGCCTCGCCCATCATGATCATCGAGTCGCCGATCTTCATCTGGGCGTGCATGATCGTCCCGTCGGGCGTCGTCGAGCGGTGGACCTCCTCGGCGTCGAATGCCCTCCTCAGGAACTCCATCACCTTGGGCACGCCCTGGACGACGAGGTACGGGGTCACGGTGTGGAAACCATCGGGGATGGGCTTCACGGCCATGGGCGCTTCCTCCTTATTCCGAAGCTGTGCGTTCGGGGCGGGACACGTGTCCTCACCGCCTTTTGAATAGCTCCCGCGAAACAGGGGAAGCCGAGCTACGGCAGAGGAGGAGCCAAGGGGACCGGGGTAGCGTTGTCGTACGGGGCCGACGCGACCGCGCTGCAATGGAACGTGGCGGCCGGCAGCGGAATCGTCATGACCTGGCCGGCAGCGATTGCCGCGTTGAGCTGGCTCAGCGTCGTGATGTGGTTGGAAGCCGCCTCAGGGCTAGTGAAGAGAACGGCCACCGGAAGCCAGGCGACATTGAAGTCTCCACCGGCATGGGGAGCGCCAGGCGGCGCCGTGAGAATGTGGTCATGTCCCCACACACCGGCCCCGTACACGCCGGGAACCATGGCCTCCGCGAGACCCGCCAACGCGGGACCGTGGTCGGGACAGTTGTCGCCCGGCTGGTGCTGGCAGCTCACGGTGCCGATCTGGGCCGCCACGGCCGTGGGGTACATGATGACGTACAGCGGCGCCACGGCGTGACCGTTGGCCTTCTCGGGCGCCTTGATCGGGGTCAGCAGATACGTGAGGCTCCCATCCAGGTCGTTGTACGCCGGCTCCAAGATGCTCTGGCCGATCTGTCTTTCCCCTGAGGGCAGCGTGTCGGCGACGGTCACGGGCGTCAAAACCGCAAGGAATGCGATGGCCGCGGGAGCGAACAACCTCGCCTTCAAGCTCGAGGAGAATCGATTCATCGGTAATCTCCTTTCGATCATGGTCGGGATATCCGTCTTGACGTCTCGAGATGGAGGAATACGCGCCGGCCTTTCTCTCGCGAAGCCGCTAGGAGCGACTTCTGATTTCGCCAAACGTGCATCACTGCTCTCGCTCGCTCGCGAGTCGGCGGGTGCCGTGGCCGACGACTTCTCGCCACGATACGGTGCGCCCCGTTCCGACGGTCCGCCAACGCCCCGCGACGACTCGTGATTTGGATCAACGGCCGGGGTTAAGAAATTGCGAGAGGCGCCGGCGCTCTCGTCCGCCGGTGACTCGGGAGCGATCAGTACTGGTTGATGACGGCCACGCCCACCGTGCCGAACCCGCTCATCGCTTGCAGCACGTCACTGGCTTGCTCGATGGGGATCCGCCGCTCGACCAGCTTCTCGGGATGCAGCTGCCCGGCTACGACCATGCGGAGCATCTCGGGGTAGCGCTGCGCCTGCATGCCGAAGGAGCCGACGAAGGTGAGCTCGCGCGCGACGAAGACGTCCACAGGGAGGGAGATCTGCCCCCGGTCCTCCTTGCCACTCATCCCGATACGGACGTGCCGGCCTCGGGTGCGCAGGGCCGCGATGGCGGGCAGGGTCGTGGCGCTGGTCCCGAGGGCGTCGACGGACACGTGGACACCTCCCCCGGTCAGCTCGACGATCTCCTCCGCCACGGCCGCCCCGTCCGCCCTCACCGTGTGCACCGCGCCCAGCTCCCGGGCCAGCGCGAGCTTCTTCGCGCCGCGGCTCACCGCGATCACGTTGGCACCGAGGGCGGTCGCGATCTCGACCGCGGCGAGGCCGACGCCACCGCACCCGAAGACCGCCACCCACTCCCCGGGCTTGACGCCCGCCTGGTGCGCCACGCCATGGAAGGCGGTCATGAAACGGCAGCCGAGGCTGGCGGCCGCTTCGAAGGAGATCGGCTCGGGCAGCGGCACGAGGTTGACGTCCGCGCGGGCCACCTGCGCGTACCGCCCGAAGCCCCCGGAGTAGTGGAACGCCGGGATCCGGAGGTCGCTGCAGACGTTCTGGTGTCCGGCCTGGCAGGACTCGCAGACCCCGCACGAGTGGTGGAACGGCACCACCACCCTCTGCCCCTTCTTGAACTTCCTCACCTCGGAGCCGACCTCCTCGACGACGCCGCAGTACTCGTGCCCCAGAACCGTGGGCAGCGGCGGAACGAACCCGACCCACTCCCACCCGCCCTGCCACAGGTGCCAGTCCGAGCGGCAGATGCCGTTGGCCTCCACCCGCAGCACGGCGTCCGCCGGCCCGCACTCCGGGTCCTTCCAGTCGTTGACGACGGCAAGCGGCTTTCCGAACTCCTTCATCACGGCTGCTTTCATGTCGCTCCGTCTCCCTCGTGAGTCAAGTCGGGTCTCGCCACGGCGCGGCGCCGTCGGACGAGATCGACCTGTCTGGCCTGTTGAACGAACCCTTCAGGATACGTCCCAAGCGGACGGCGGGCAAAGGCCTGCGCGACCTTCCGCGACGGCTGACGCCCCGCCCCGCCTCGGCTACAATGCCCGGTCTCATGAGCGTCGCACCCCATACCGACGCGGCGCGGCCGCGCGTTCGGACGAAACCCGAGGAGCCCCTATCATGCGAAGCGTGCTTTCCCGCGCCATCGGCCTCCTGGCCGCGGCGGCGCTCGTGACGCCTCTCGTTCCCCACGCGGGCGCCGTCGAGCGCTCGGAGATCCCGGAGAAGTACACCTGGAACCTGAAGGACGTGTTCGCCGACGAGGCGGCGTGGAGGTCGACCCGCGAGCGCGCCTTGAAGCGGATCCCCGAGGTCGCCCGCTTTCGCGAGGGTCCGCTCGTACGCCAGCTGGCTGCGCGATCAGGACACGAGGGTGGGCCGGAGCCAGGAGATGCTGCAGGAGGCCGACCACGCCTTCGTGGAGTACCGCACGGCCACCGCGTACCTGAGGCCCGAGATCCTCTCGCTGGACCCTGCGAGGGTGAGGGGGTTCGTGGCCTTGGAGCCCCGCCTCAAGCCGTACGCGTTCTTCCTGGAGGACATCCTCCGGCGCAAGCCGCACACGCTGAGCCCCGAGGAAGAGGGGATCGTGGCGCGCGCGGGGAACCTCGAGAACGCGGGGGAGGCCATCTACTCGGTCCTCACCAACGCGGACTTCCCCTATCCCGAGGTCACGCTGTCCACCGGCGAGAAGATCCGACTCGACGCGTCGGCGTACACCAAGTACCGGGCGGCGCCGGATCGCGGGGATCGCGGGAAGGTGTTCGACGCCTTCTGGACGCGCTACCGCGAGTTCGAGCGCACGATGGGCACGTCGCTCTACGCCCAGGTGAAGGCGCACGTGTTCGACCGGGACGTCCACAAGTTCAAGGGCTCGCTGGACGACGCGCTCTTCGAGTACGCCATTCCCACCGCGGTCTACCGCCAGCTGATCTCCGACGTGCACGCGAACCTGCCGACGCTCCACCGGTACCTCGGTCTGAGGAAGCGCATGATGGGGCTCGACAAGCTCGGCTACGAGGACCTGTACGCCCCGATCGTGAAGGAGGCCAACGCGACGTTCACGCCGGAGCAGGCGATGGACCTGACCCTCGAGGCGTTCGCCCCCCTCGGAAAGGAGTACGTCGCGACGCTCCGCAAGGGGTACGCCGCGCGCTGGGTGGACTTCCTCCCCTCCAAGGGAAAGCGCTCGGGCGCGTACAGCGAGACCGTGTACGGCGTCCACCCGTACGAGCTCCTGAACTTCATGGGGAACTACGACGACGTCTCGACGCTGGCGCACGAATCGGGGCACTCGATGCACTCGTACCTCTCGGACACGACCCAGCCGTACGTCAGCCACGACTACTCGACCTTCGTCGGGGAGGTGGCGTCGACGCTCAACGAGAACCTGCTCTTCCGGAAGATGCTCCGCGACGCCAAGGACGACTCGACCCGCCTGTTCCTGCTGGGGAGCCACCTGGACCTCCTGCGGAGCACCCTGTTCCGGCAGACGCTGTTCGCGGAGTTCGAGCTCACGATCCACGAGACCGCGGAGCGCGGGGAGACGCTCACCGGCGAGGGCCTCTCGAAGCTCTACCTGAAGCTCCTCCGCCAGTACTACGGGCACGACCAGGGGGTCACGGAGGTCAAGGACCTGTACGGGATCGAGTGGGCCTACATCCCGCACTTCTACTGGAATTTCTACGTCTACCAGTACGCCACGAGCCTGGTCGCCTCGATCTCGCTCTCCCGCGGGATCCTGGAGGAGGCTAGAGCCGCCTTGGCGCCGACGTCGCGGCGCGACGCCTATCTCCACATGCTCGAGTCCGGCTCCTCCGAGTACCCCATCGATCTCCTGCGGGAGGCCGGGGTGGACATGACCACGTCGGCGCCGTTCGCCGCGGCCATGAAGGAGATGAACCAGACGATGGACGAGATGGAGGCGATCCTGGGCCGGGCGGGCGGCAAGTGACCCGCCCCGCCGGGGCGCCCCGGGGGGCTCCATGCAGAAGGTGATCTACCTCGACAACGCGGCGACGACGTTCCCCAAGCCGGACGAGATGCACGACGCGATGAGCCGGTTCTACCGGCAGTGCGGCGTCAACCCCGGCCGGACAGGGTGCGACCTGGCCCTCGAGGCGGAGGAGGTGGTCCACGGCACCCGCCGGAAGCTCACCGCGATGTTCAACGGGAGCCTCGTGCGGGCGGGGAAGGCGAAGGACCCGAACCGGCTGGTGTTCACCGCCAACGCCACCCACGCGCTGAACGTGGTGATCAAGGGGACGATCGTTCCCGGGGACCACATCGTCACGACCACCCTCGAGCACAACTCGGTGATCCGGCCCGTGAACCACATGGTCAGGCTGGGAGCCGAGGCCACCTTCGTGAGGCCCGACGGCGAGGGGTACGTGGACCCCGGGGAGATCCGGAAGGCCATCCGGAAGAACACGAAGCTCGTGATCGTGATCCACGCGTCGAACGTGATCGGCACCGTGCAAGACGTCTCGGCCATCGGAAAGGTCTGCCGGGAGGCGGGTGTCCTGTTCGCGGTGGACGCGGCGCAGACCGCGGGCGTCGTCGCGATCGACATGGCCGTGAGCCTGATCGACTTCGTCTGCTTCACCGGGCACAAGGGTCTGTTCGGCCCGACGGGGACGGGAGGGGTGTGCGTGGCCGACGACGCCTCCGTCACGGCGACCGTCTGGGGAGGGACGGGCGTGCGGTCCGCGGAGCTGTACCACCTGGAGGAGTACCCGTACCGTCTCGAGGCCGGGACGCTCAACCTCCTCGGGATCGCCGGGCTCAGGGCGGGACACGACTGGATCGAGGGGCGGGGGATGGACGCGATCCTGCGGCACGAGCTGGAGCTCCTGGGGAGGCTCGAGGACGGCTTCTCCCAGATCAAGGGGGTGCGGCTCCACGGCACGAAGCGGCTCGACCGTCGCGTCGCGGTCTCGTCGATCACCGTGGACGGCTACGACCCCTCCGACATCGGCACGATCCTCGACGTGGAGTACGGCATCCAGACCCGCACCGGCCTCCAGTGCTCGCCGCTCGTCCACGAGCACCTCGGCACGGCGCCGCGCGGCACCGTCCGCTTCTCCATCGGACCGTTCAACACGCGCGAGCACGTGGAGACGGCGGTTCGCGCGGTCGGGGAGATCGCCGCCGATCGGAACGGCTAGAACATCTTCTCGCAGGACGTAAGCGTGGCTTCCCGCTCCTCCCTCTCGACCCAGTACGTCGGCTTCCCGTCCTTCCAGGCCAGGTCGAGGGGGTCCTCGCGGAAGCCGCGCGACAGGAGCGCGAAGGGAGCGAGCACCACGTAGTAGA
The DNA here is from genome assembly GCA_020073205.1 of Terriglobia bacterium. Classification (NCBI taxonomy): domain Bacteria; kingdom Pseudomonadati; phylum Acidobacteriota; class Terriglobia; species Terriglobia bacterium. The sequence goes on along the minus strand of JAIQFR010000009.1, from coordinate 70,719 downwards.
AGACGCCGAGGATGACCCGGGTCATGACCCACGACAGCGCTTCCGCGAACTTCATCCACACGCGGAAGAGGCGCAGCCACAGGGGGAAGAACAGGAGCGCCGAGAGAGAAACGGCGGCGGCCGCGGACGACCACGCGACGGCGCGGTCCCCGCTTCTCCGCCACGCCGAGAACGCGGCCAGGGCGAGGAAGAAGACGACGAGGATCAGGGCGAACCGACGCGCCTGCGTTGCTTCCCCCGGCTTCTTCCTGCGCACGGCTTTCGCCCTCCTACAATCCAGTTCGAGTTCCTTCGTCCGCGCGGCGTCCCGGGCCGGGAGGCTCTGATCCCGCCGATCGACGAGGTAACTCCCCAGGACGAGGTAGTCCATGTTCGTGCGGGCGAAGCAACGGTAGGCGTCCTCCGGTGTGGCCACGATCGGCTCGCCCCGGACGTTGAACGAAGTATTCACGATCACCGGGCACCCCGTCTTCTCGTAGAACTTCTCCAGAAGGCGGTGGTAGCGCGGATGGTCCTCGCGCGAAACGGTCTGGATGCGCGCCGAGTAGTCCACGTGCGTGATCGCCGGCACGGTGGAACGGATCGTCTTGAGCTTGTCCAGGCCACGGTGACGGTCACCCTGAACCGGCAGGCGTCGTTGCGGGTGGACCGGCGCGGTGAGGAGCATGTAGGGGCTCTCGACGTCCAGCTCGAAGTAGTCGCGGGCGTGCTCCTTCATGACGGACGGGGCGAAGGGACGGAACGACTCCCGGAACTTGATCTTGAGATTCATCTTGCTCTGCATCTCGCGACTTCGCGCGTCGCCGAGGATGGAGCGGGATCCGAGCGCACGGGGTCCGAATTCCATCCGTCCCTGGAACCAGCCGATCACGTTCTCCTGCTGCATCAGGTCGGTCACGCGATCCAGGAGAGCGTCGAAGTCGTCGAAACGTGCCGCACGGATCCCGCGTTCGGCGACGAATCGGCCGATCTCGACGTCGCCATAGGAGGGGCCGAGCAGCGTGGCTTGCTGGAGGTCCTTCGATCCGTCCACCACGCGGCCGTGGCCGAGCACCTGGTGATGGACGAAGAGCGCCGCCCCCAACGCTCCACCGGCGTCTCCGGCGGCGGGCTGGATCCAGATCCGCCGGAAGAGCCCCTCGCGGAGGATCTTGCCGTTCCCCACGCAGTTCAGGGCCACGCCGCCCGCCATCACGAGGTTGGGGGAGCCGGTCTGCTCACGGGCGAACCGGGCCATGTTGAGCATGACCTTCTCGGTCACGACCTGGATCGACGCCGCCATGTCCATTTCGCGCTGCGTGAGCCTGCCCTCCGGCGGCCGCGGCGGCCCGCCGAACAGGCGATCGAACCGCCGGTTCGTCATCCGGAGCCCGGCGCAGTAATCGAAGTACCGGAGGTTCAACTTGAACGAGCCGTCCTCCCTGAGGTCGATCAGCTCGTCCAGGATCAGGTCCGCGTACGTCGGCTCACCGTAAGGCGCGAGACCCATGAGTTTGTACTCGCCGCTGTTGACCTTGAATCCGGTGAAATACGTGAAGGCGGAGTAGAAGAGCCCCAGCGAGTGCGGGAAGTGGATCTCCTTGAGGATCCGGATCGTGTTCCCCTCGCCCAGTCCGAGGCTTGCCGTCGCCCATTCGCCGACCCCGTCGAGGGTCAGAATCGCGGCCGCCGGGAACGGCGAGGGGAAGAACGCGCTCGCGGCGTGGGCCTGGTGATGCTCGGTGAAGAGGATCTTCCCGTCGTAGTCCAGCTCCTCGCCGATGTTCTCCCGCATCCAGAGCTTCTTCTTGAGCCAGAGAGGCATGGCCTTGACGAACGAGCGGATCCCTCGCGGCGCGTACCGCAGGTAGGTCTCGAGCAGCCTCTCGAACTTGAGGACGGGCTTGTCGTAGAAGACGACGTAATCGAGCTCGTAGGCGGACCGGAGGCCCCCCTGCTCGAGACAGTAGGCGACCGCATGGCTCGGGAACCCGGAGTCGTGCTTGAGGCGGGTGAAGCGCTCCTCCTGGGCCGCCGCCACGATGCGCCCGCCCACCACGAGGCACGCGGCGCTGTCGTGGTAGTAGGCGGAGATCCCGAGGATGGCTTCGTTCATCGCCCCGCTCCACCCGCCGGGGTCGGGAGGGCCGGGCGCGTCACGGGGCCTAAGGCGACGATCGACACCGGCGTACCGTCGGCGAGCAGGTCGTACAGCTCGCGAATGTCCGGATTGAACAAGGCGATGCACCCCGCGGTCCAATCGTGGTACTCGCCCATCGCGCCGGGGTCCGCGTCCCCCTCTCCGAAATCCGTGCGCGCCGCGGCGCGCTCCCGGCGGTGAGCGCGGCGGAGCGAGCGCGTGAGCGACCGCTGCTGGCCGTGGAGCATGATAAGCCCGCCGAGGCGCGTGTTCTGGGGCGGGCATTCGCCGCGATCGAGCGCCTCGGCGATCTTCCGGCGCTGAGCCTCGCCGATCCGCTTCTCCTTCACGCCCCGATCGGCGTCCTCGAGGCCGGGGTAGCTGATCCACAGGCTGCGGTGATACTTCGACGGCCGATGGGCGCAGATCGCGTAGTTCCCCTCGGGCGTGCGCTGGTCGTAGCGCCGGCTCTTGGCTCCCCTCGATTGCTGGCTGAGCTGGATCCGATACGCCTTGACCATGCGGTCGCCCACCCACAGCTCGCACCGCCGCTCCGCCTTGATCACGAGCAGGCGGGCTCCCTCGAGCTTGCGGCCCGGGCCGAGCGCGATGCCTTCCGCATCGAGGACGAGGGGGAGCGGCTGCTCGGGGCCGAAGAGCGCGGCATCGTAGCGGGCGTAGGTGAGCCCCCAGGGTCCGACCCGGAACGCGCCGGCCTCGGCGGCGCCGAGGGCCGACGCCCCGATCACGAGCGGCAGGATCAGGAACCGGCTAAGCATCTCGGCCGGCGTCCTCGGCCACGGGCCGCGAGCGGGAGGCGATGCCGCTCCAGTCAATGGCGTCGTAGACGATCTCGACCACCGAGCGGATCTCGACCTCGAGGGCGTGGACCCGCGCGAGCTCGAGGAGCTGGTCGGCGCAGTTGTGGCAGGGGCAGGCCACGATCCGCGCCCCCGTGTCGCGAATCTGGGCCGCCTTGATCGCGCCGCTCGAGATCCTCCGCTCGCCGTACTCCTCCATGGCCAGGAGCCCGCCGCCGCCGCCGCAGCAGTAGTTCTGCTCGCGGTTCGGCGTCATCTCGACGAGCTTCTCCGCCACGCGCGCGAGCACCCGCCGCTGCGGGTCGACGATCCCGCCCCAGCGGACCAGGTTGCACGGGTCGTGGAGGGTCAGAGGCAGCGCGTTCCTCGAAGGGTCGACGAGCAGCCGGTCCCCCGCGAGGTACTCGTCGAGCAGCTCGAGAACGCTCCTGACCCGGACGGGGTACGCGCCGTCGAGCCACTCGGGACCTTCCCAGCGGAAGGACCGGAAACCGTGGCCGCACTCCGACACCACGATCTCGGAGGCGCCGAGGCGCTTCGCCTCTTCCACGGCACGGCGCGTCAGCTCCGCCGCGGAAGCGTCGTCCGCCGCGAAGAAGCCGTAGTTCGTCACGTCGAACACGCGGCTCGACAGCGTCCAGCTCTCTCCCGCCGCGTGGAACACCCCGGCCGCCGCCTGGAGCGAGAGAGGGAAGAACTTCACCTCGCGGGGGTTGACGAGGTAGAGCACGCGGCTCCCGGTCTCGTCCACGCGGACGCGGGCCTCCTTGTCCCCCGTCTCCCGCGCCAGCTCCTCCGAGAGCCATGACGCGGTCTCGACCAGCTCCTCCCGGGGGATGGACATCTGGTTTCCGTCGCGGATCTGGTTGTCGAGGGTCTGCCTCAACCCGGAGGGGGTGAGCCCCGCCGCCCCCAGCACCCGCCGGGCCGCCTGCATCACGGCCGAGACGTCGAGGCCGACCGAGCAGTGGAGCGAGCAGCGGCCGCACCCGGTGCACCGCCCGAAGACCGCGTCCGCCAGCTCCTCGAGCGCGTCCGGCGTGAGGTCTCGAGCGCGGGAGAGCCAGGGGGCGTTTCGGCCGAGGAGCGAGCGGCGTCCGCGGAGCAGCGACGCGAGCTTCTCGACCTTCGCCGCCGGGAGGTTCTCCGGCACCGGGTCGGCCAGGTAGAAGTGGCAGCTCTGGCCGCACAGCCCGCAGCGGACGCACGCCTTCGCGTGCAGCTCCGCGCGGCTTCCCGCGACCCCGTCGAGGGCGCGGAGCGCCGCGACGAGATCGACGCGGCCCGCGCGATCAGCCGCGTCCGCCATCGCCGCCTCCGCCGGGGGGATAGACTCCGCGGAACCCCAGCCTCCCGCTCAGGTCGGCTCGAGCGAGGTAGAAGAAGACCGCGTGGCGGAGCTTCCCGACGGGAAGATAGACGAGCAGGATCGTCGCGACGATCCTGAGCGCGACGGCGGACAGGACGCCGGCCCAGAAGGCCACAGCACCCGAAAGGAGCGCCGCGATCATCAGGCTCGCGAGGTAGTCGTCGGGAGGGCTGATCCTCCGGAGCTCCGCGGTCGCGAGCCGCTTCACCAGGAGGAGCAGGCCCGCCGCGACCCCCGCCCCGGCGAGCGGCGCCAGGAGGAGGCGCCACGAGGAGAGAGCGAGAGGCGGGGCGAGCGCGCGGAGAGCAGCACGGTGAGGAGCGACGCCGCGACGCCGAGATGGAGCAGCAGGCCCGCGGTGAAGGCGACGGGGTGCCGTCCCGCCGATTCCTTCCTCGTCGGCAGCATGGCGGTCGTGAAACCGTAGAGGATGCCGCGCGCCGCCCGCCCCGCCGCCGGCGCCCGGGGCGCGCGGATCCCGCGGCGCGCCGCGCTCGCCTGGACCGCGAGCGCCGCCGCCGCCCACACGGCGGACGTCACGAGCAGCACGAGGGACAGGGACGCCATGGGAGCCGGCCTAGACGCAGCCGTCGGGCTTCGGGAGGCCGGCGATTCGGCACGCGCCCTTGGCCGGGCCCGACCGGAACAGTCTGAACACGTCGCGGACCCCGAGGTTCGCCTCCTTGCAGAGGACGCGCACGGGCGGCGCGAGATCGTGCTCCATCCAGTACGTCCGGATGAAATTCACCACCGCCCAGTGCGGCCCGGTCATCTCGGGTATCCCCTCTTCGCGGGCGATCGCCTCCGCCACCGCGGGTCCCCACGTCTCCGGGTGCTGGAGGAAGCCATTGCCGTCGATGGGGTATTCGTCGTCGCCGACTTTCATGATCTCCGCCTCGGAAAAAAAGGTCCGTTGCGCGAAGGCGCCATTGTAGGATGAAACGGTTGAGCGGCGCGACAGGCCGGCTCGGCGGCCCCCGGACGAGCAGCGATGGCGAGCCAACGAGAGAAAAGGAGGAACCCATGCTGAAGGAGTTCAAGGAATTCGCGATGAAGGGGAACGTGGTCGACATGGCCGTGGGCATCATCATCGGCGCCGCGTTCGGGAAGATCATATCGTCCGTGGTCAACGACATCCTGATGCCCCCGATCGGGCTCCTGCTGGGCAAGGTGGACTTCTCGAACCTGTTCGTCGACCTGTCGGGTCAAGGGCACCCCTCCCTCGCGGCGGCGAAGGCGGCCGGCGCGGCGACGATCAACTACGGCGCGTTCATCAACACCGTGATCGACTTCCTGATCGTCGCCTTCGTGATCTTCCTGCTCATCCGGCAGATGAATCGCCTCAAGAAGGAAGCTCCCCCGGCGGCGCCCAGCACGAAGGAGTGCAGCCGCTGCCTGTCGATGATCCCGCTGAAGGCGACTCGCTGCCCGCATTGCACGTCGGATCTCAAGGCCGCGTAGTTCTGCGGCCGAGGTAGGGGAGAGGTATGGCGCTCGGACGAGTGGTTCTCCTGGTCTACGCGGCGCTCATGCTGCTGGGCGGGATCGCCGGGTACGCGAAGGCGGGCTCCAGGCCGTCGCTTATCGCCGGCACGGCGAGCGCGATCCTGCTCCTGGTGGCTTGGCGGCTCTCCACCACGAACCCTCCGATGGGATACTGGGCCGGGACCGCCCTGGCGCTCGTGCTGTCCGGGATGTTCGTCGTGAGGCTCGCTCGCACGGGGAAGGTCATGCCTTCGGGGGCCCTCCTGGCGCTCAGCCTCGTCGCGGCCGGCCTCCTAGCGGTGGCCGCGCTCGGCGCCTCGAAGAGCACCTAGTCCCCGAGGTCGGCCTTGCGCAATCTCAGGCTGTTGCTCACCACCGAGACGCTCGACAGCGCCATCGCGGCCGAGGCGAGCACCGGGGAGAGCAGCCAGCCGGTCCAGGGGTACAGGACCCCGGCGGCGATGGGGATTCCCAGGGTGTTGTAGCCGAACGCCCAGAAGAGGTTCTGCCGGATCGTCGCGATGGCGCGGCGGGCGAGGCGGATCGCGCGGACGACGCCGCCAAGGTCCGCGCCCACCAGCGTCACGTCCGACGCGGCGATCGCCACGTCGGTCCCGGTGCCGATCGCGATCCCGAGGTCGGCGGTCGCGAGCGCGGGCGCGTCGTTGATGCCGTCCCCGACCATGGCGACCTTGCGCCCCTCTGCCTTGAGCCGCGCGATCTCCGCGGCCTTCCGGTCGGGCAGGACCTCCGAGATCACCGTGGAGATGCCGACCTCCCGGGCCACCGCCTGCGCCGTCGCCCGATGGTCACCGGTGAGCAGCACGACGTCGAGCCCCAGCGCCTTCATCCGGGCGATCGCCTCGCGCGCCCCTTCGCGCACCGGATCCGCGACCCCGATGAGCCCCAGCGGCTTCCCGTCGACCGCGACCCAAACCGGCGTCCTTCCGCGCGCCGCGAGGTCCTCGGCGCCCGCGAGGAGGCCACCGTCCGCGACGCCCTCCTCGTCCAGGAGGCGCCGGCTGCCGAGGACGAGCCGCCGTCCCTCGACGTACGCCACGATCCCTCGGCCCGGCCTCGCGTCGAAGCCGGAGAACGGCGAGAGCACGAGACCTCGCCGCCGCGCCTCGGCCACGATCGCCTCGCCCACCGGGTGCTCCGAGCCCGCCTCCGCCGACGCGGCGAGGCGCAACAGCTCGTCCTCGGAGCCCCCGCCCTCCGTGGGGATCGCGTCGGTCACCGCGGGAGAGCCGAGGGTCACCGTGCCCGTTTTGTCGAGGACGACGGTGTCGATCGTGCCCGCCGACTCGAGCGCCCCGCCCCCCTTGACCAGGATCCCTGCCTCGGCCCCCCGACCGGTGGCGACCAGGATCGCGGTGGGGGTCGCGAGGCCCATGGCGCAGGGACACGCGATGATCAGCACCGCGACCGCGTTGACCAGCGCGGCGGCGAGGCGGGTCTCGGGAGGCGCCGCGAGGAACCACGCGAGAAAGGTCAGGGCCGCCGCCAGGAGCACCGCCGGCACGAAGACCGCGGCGACCCGGTCCGCGAGACGCTGGATCGGCGCCCTCGAGCCCTGGGCCTCCTCGACCATCCGGAGGATCTGCTGGAGAACCGTGTCCTTTCCGATCCGCGTCACGCGGAATCGAAACGACCCGGTGCGGTTCATCGTGCCGCCGGAGACCGAGGCACCGGGGCCCTTCGGCACCGGGGAGCTCTCGCCGGTGAGCATGGACTCGTCCACCCGCGAATCCCCTTCCTGGACCTCGCCGTCCACGGGAATCCTCTCGCCGGGGCGCACCACGACCACGTCGCCGACGGCGACCGCGTCCAGCGAGATCTCGATTTCCTCGCCGCCGCGGATCACCCGCGCGCTCTTCGCCTGGAGGCGAGCGAGCTTCCGGATCGCGGAGGACGTGCGGGCCCGGGCGCGGGTCTCGAGGAGCTTGCCGAGGAGGACGAGCGCGATGATCCCCGCGACGGCCTCGAAATAGACCGGCGGGGCGGCGTGCGGCGATGCGCCGCGCCCGGGAGCGACGAGTCCCGGGGCGACCGTGGCGGCCAGCGAGTACAGGAGCGCCGCGCCGGTGCCCAGGGCGATCAGCGTGTTCATGTCGACGGTGCGGTGCCGGAGGGCGGCCCACGCCCGGGTGTAGTACGACCGGCCGCTGTACAGGACGATCGGCAAGGTGAGAGCAAGCTCGATGAAGCTCGCTCCCCGGACGCGGAGCGCGCCGTGGGCCATGCCCAGGACGAGGACCGGGAGGCCGAGGGCGGCGGCCACCGCGAAGCGACGCCTGGCCTCCGCGGTCTCCCGCTCCCGCGCCGCGGCTTCCGGATCCCTCGCCGTGCCTTCCGGCGGCGCGGGCGCCGGGAGCACGAGCTCGTACCCCGCGGTCTTGACCGAAGCCGCGAGGTCCGCGACACCGACCGCCATCGGGTCGAAGGTGACGGTGGCCCGGTTCGTGGCGAGGTTGACGCTGGCGGAGCGGACGCCAGGTGTCGCCGCGAGCGCTTTTTCCACGTGGCGCACGCACGCGGCGCAGTTCATGCCGAGGACCGGCAAGTCCAACTTCAGCACCTTGCCCGCCGCAGCGACCGCACCGGGAACCGTCGTCTCGACCAAGCGAACCTCGTCCCGACCCCCAGCATCGCACTGCGCCTTGGGCCGTTCAACCGGCCCGGGAAGACATAGATGCGGGCGGGCCGCCCGGCGATACGATCCGTCTTGCTACAATGCCGCCTCCCGCGCGGGCGGCCCAGAGCGAGGAGTTCCCCGTGTCGAACGTCTACGACCCACGCGAGATCGAGCCCCGCTGGCAGGCTCACTGGCTCGAGCACCGCACCTTCGCGGTCCCGAACCCGGGGCAGGCCGGCTTCGATCCCTCGCGGCCGAAGCACTACGTGCTCGACATGTTCCCGTACCCCTCCGGGGCGGGGCTGCACGTCGGTCACCCGATCGGCTACATCGGCAGCGACATCGTCGCGCGCCGGAAGCGGATGGAGGGGTGCAACGTCCTCCACCCGATGGGCTGGGACGCCTTCGGTCTTCCGGCGGAGCAATACGCGATCCAGACCGGCAAGCACCCGAAGGAGACCACCAGGGCGAACGTGGCGAATTTCCGCCGCCAGCTCCGGCTCATCGGACTCTCCTACGACTGGGACCGCGAGGTCAACACCAGCGATCCGGCCTACTACCGGTGGACCCAGTGGATCTTCACGCGCCTTTTCGACCAGGGGCTCGTTTACCGGGCCGACGTCCCCGTCTGGTGGTGCGAGGAGCTGAAGACCGTCCTCGCCAACGAAGAGGTGATCAACGGCCGCTCAGAGCGCGGGAACTACCCCTGCGTCAGGCGTCCGCTCAAGCAGTGGATGTTCCGGATCACGGCGTACGCCGACCGGCTCGTCGATGATCTCGACCTCCTCGAGTGGCCCGAGTCGGTCAAGGCGATGCAGCGGGAGTGGATCGGGCGGTCGCGGGGCGCCGACATCGTGTTCCCCCTGGCGGGAGCGTCGGGCCAGGCCCTCACCGTGTTCACGACGCGCCCCGACACGCTGTTCGGCGCGACGTTCATGGCGGTCGCGCCGGAGCACCCCTTGCTCCCGCGGATCGCGACCGACGACCGCCGCGCGGAGGTGGAAGCGTACGTCGCGGCGGCCGCGTCGAAGTCCGACCTGGAGCGCACCGACCTCGCCAAGGAGAAGACCGGCGTGTTCACCGGGGGATACGCGCTGAACCCGCTGCTCGACCCCGCCGACCCGCGGGCGAAGATCCCGGTGTTCGTCGCGGACTACGTCCTGATCAGCTACGGCACCGGAGCGATCATGGCGGTCCCGGGACACGATCAGCGGGACTTCGAGTTCGCCACCGAGCACGGCCTTCCGATCGTGGAGGTGGTCCGCCCGCCGGCGGGGACGCCGGGACTCGCCGACGGGGTCTGCTTCACGGGCGACGGGACCGCGGTGAACTCCGGCCCGATCGAAGGCCTCCCCACCCCGGAGGCGAAGGCGGAGACGATCCGCGTCCTCGAGGAGCGGCGAGCCGGGAGCCCGAGGACCCAGTACCGGCTCCGGGACTGGCTGTTCAGCCGCCAGCGCTACTGGGGGGAGCCCTTTCCCCTGCTCCACCTCGAGGACGGCACGGTGGTGCGGGTGCCGGACGACCGGCTGCCGGTGGAGCTGCCCGAGATGACCGACTTCACCCCCTCGGCGGACGGCTCGCCGCCGCTCGCGAGGGCGAGGGAGTGGCTTCTGACCACGGACCCCGCGTCCGGTCGGCCGGCGCGCCGCGACACCGACACCATGCCCGGCTGGGCGGGCTCCTGCTGGTACTGGCTCAGGTTCATGGACCCCGGGAACGACGCGGCCCCGTTCGCACCCGAGGCGGAGAAATATTGGGGGCCGGTGGACCTCTACATCGGCGGCGTGACCCACGCGGTGCTGCACCTCCTCTACGCCCGGTTCTGGCACAAGGTCCTCTACGACCTCGGCGTCGTCTCGACCCCCGAGCCCTTCAAGCGGCTGTTCAACCAGGGGCTCCTCGTGGCGCCGGCCTACATGGACGCCACCGACCGGCTCGTTCCCGTGGACGAGGTGGACGAGGTGGAGGGGAAGTTCGTCCGCCGGTCCACGGGGCAGGAGGTCCGGCAGATCGTCGCGACCATGTCGAAGTCGCTGCGCAACGTCGTCAACCCGGACGACGTGATCGCGGAGAACGGCACCGACGCGTTCCGGCTCTACGAGATGTTCATGGCGCCGCTGGCCGATCAGCGTTCCTGGAGCTCCCGCGGGATCCTCGGCTGCCGCAGGTTCCTCGACCGGTCGTGGAGGCTCCTGGTGGACCCGGAGAGCACCGATCCGATTCGGCCGGGCCTGCGCTCGCCGGACGGGCCGCTCGAGGGGCCCGCGCTCGAGCTGGAGCGTTCGCTCAACCGCATGCTGAAGCGCGTGGACGAGTCGTTCGTCGAGTTCAACTTCAACACCGCCGTCGCCGGGATGATGACGTTCGTGAACGACGCCTCGGAACGACCGGGCGCCTTGACCCGGAGCCAGGCCGAGCGCTTCGTGCGGGCGCTCTCCCCGTTCGCGCCGCACGTCGCCGAGGAGCTGTGGCGCCGCTTGGGCCACGCCGAGTCGATCGCCCGAGCCGATTGGCCCCTGCCCGATCCCGCCTACCTCGAGGACGAGACGTTCGAGCTGGTGGTCCAAGTGCTCGGCAAGGTGCGCGGCAAGGTCGTGGCGCGGCGCGGGGCGGGGGAGGACGACCTGAAGTTCCTCGCGCGCGGCGCCGTCGAGAAGTGGCTCGAGGGGAAGACGATCGTCAAGGCGATCGTGGTGCCGGGGCGGCTCGTCAACTTCGTGGTGAGGTGACCGCGGGCGTCGAGACTCAGGCTACGCGGGACTTCGACTTACGTCCAGGATGTGGCGAGGGTACTCAACCCCGGAGGGCGACATACTGAACCTCGCGAAGAATGCGGGGGCCGATGTGGGGGCTCAGAGACTCAGGTGTGACGAATTCCACGCGTCTGCCGAGGAGGGATTCCAGGAAGAACCCGAGGTTCATGAAACTGTCGAAGTTCTCTTGCCCGGCCTTAACTCCACGATGAGGTCGACATCGCTCTCGGCGTGAGCCTCCCCACGCCGGAACGAGCCGAAGAGTCCGAGCCGATGGACGCCGAACGACCGGAGAGACGCTTCTTGTCCTTGAAGCCTGGCGATGACCTCTTCCGGCTGCGCGACGGTCACTCGTGACCTCGGCCCACCGCACATTCTCCGGAACGGCGGGCCGCTGCAACTACCGGCGGAGTCTACCACTTGGGTCCGACGAACGCGACTTCGATGCGAGCGGTTCGGCGGCTGATTGGACGGTGCCGGCATACGAGCCAAAGCACGACCCGCCAGAATGGGCACGATCACCCAGACCGTGGGTCGTCCTATCGAGACGTGGTGTTTGACTTCACATCCGCGAAAGGCCAAGTTGAGGGCATGAGGAGGTAGCATGCGAACGATCAAGACGTTGACGTCGATCGGGTTCCTCGGTCTCGTCGCCCTCGCGGTCGTCGGTGCGACCGCGGCGAAAGTACCGGGCCATCAACCCACGCACTATGGATTCGACTGGTCCATCACGCAAGAACCGGGATCCGAGAAGGCGTTCAGGTGCACGCTGGAGGTTCGCGATCTGGATACCGGCATGATCATCACGCAGCCGATGCTGTTGTCCAGGTGGGGCGAACGAGCTGAAGTGACGGCGAAGGGCGAAGGTTTCGATCTCACGGCGTCGGCCGTCGTGAGCGCCGACGGTCACAAGGCAGAGTTCGAGGCGAAGCTGCTCAGTCAAGGCCGCCCGGTCGCCAAGAATCAGGCCAGCGTCGGGCTTTAGGGCGACCACGCGGCCCGAGGGAACCAAGGTCATCCACGTGGTCGCGACGCTTCCGTTCCATGCACGAGTCTACCCGTCCGACTGAACGAAGAGGCGCGAATCTCCGGCGTTCGGTTCATGATCGCCAGGTCGTCCTGACGCGACCGGTGGAGGATGGCCTTACCGGCCTCGGCGGCGGCGTAGGATCTACTTCCTGTCCGAGGCCATCCGCGATGCATCCGGGAGGCCTCGCGGAAACCACCGCCAGCCGCGATCCCGGCGTTCGCGACCGCGCCGAGAAACGCGCTCGCGGCGTGCAGTCGGTTCGCCTCGATGCGGTCCGACAGGTTGAGCCACGCGCTCACCAGCGCGCCCGCCACGAATCCCGTCTGGACGCTCATCGTCAGCCACGACTGCTGGCCGCCGTCGAGCCGCCACTGCCGCGTCAGCTGCGGGACAACCGCCGAGGCCGAGAACCAGAGTCCCATCGCGAGGAGCTCGGCGATCAGCAGCAGACCGACGTTCCTCGTCTTGGCGAGCATCCGCTAGGTTCGTCCTACCTTTCTCCCCGCTCCTCCGCTTCGCCGGGATCGTCAATCCGGCGCGATCGCAGCCCTCACACGACGATGAGGTCGTGCCGCGCGAGGGCGCCGATCACGACGGTCCTGGCTTCGAAGACTACGCCGGCGCGATATTCTGGTTCGTGCGGAACAGGTTGCGGGGATCGTACTTCCTCTTGATCGTCGCCAGCCGCTCGTAATTGGTCCCGTACGCCGAGTGCACGCGCGCCGTCTCGTCCGCGGTCATGAAGTTCACGTAGACGCCCCCCGTCGCGAACGGCTTCGTCTTCTCGAAGAAGTCGCGCGCCCAGGCGATCCCCTTGCCGTCCTCTTCCGCCGTTTCCCAGCGGCCATGAACGTTCACGGCAAACAGCGTATCCCGGTGCGGGTACGCCGTGGCGTCCGGCTTGACCCGCATCGTCTGCCCCCCGATGCACCCGAAGAAGATCTCGCAGTGGGGCGACGGCAGGCGGTGCACCGAGTCGATCAGGGCGTCGATCGCGCCGTCGGCGAGGGAGGCGAAGTTGTGCGACTTCCAGTAGTTGCGGGCGCCCGGCGTGAGCAGGGGATCGAACGCCTGCTGCCACGACGTGTAAGGCTGGGCGCCGAGGTGGGCCCCGACCGGTGTCCCCAGGGATTGGGCCTTCGACAGGATCTTCTCGCCCTTGGCCGGATCACCGGCGTAGAAGACGGCGAACGCGACGATCTCCCTGCCATGCACGGCGGGGGGCAGGAACGGCAGCGGGGGCGCCTTGCGCGCCACCACCCACACGGTCGCCTCGTCAGGCAGGCTCGGCAGCCACTCGCGGTAGGCGGTGAGCACCTTCTTCGCTTGGTCGATCGGGTACACGACCAGGCCCGAGTACACCTGAGGCCCGAGCGGGTGGAGCTGGAACTCGAAGCCGGTCACGACACCGAAGTTGCCGCTGCCTCCGCACAGCGCCCAGAAGAGGTCGGGGTTCTCGCCGGCGCTCGCGCGAAGGAGACCGCCGTCGGCGGTGACGATGTCGACGGAGAGGAGGTTGTCGCAGGTCATGCCGGCCTTGCGCGAGAACCAACCGAACCCACCGCCGAGGGTGAGTCCCGCGACGCCCGTCGTCGAGTTGATACCGAGCGGCGTGGCCAGCCCGAAGGCCTGCGCCTCGTGGTCGAAGTCGGCCAGGGTTGCGCCTCCTTCGACCCAGGCGCGGCGGGCCTTCGCGTCCACCCGTACCGACCTCATGAGCGAGAGATCGACGACCATCCCGCCCTCGCAGATCGCGCTGCCCGCGATGTTGTGCCCGCCCCCTCGGACGGACAGCAGCAGGGAACGATCGGCGGCGAATTTGACGGCGCGCATGACGTCCGAGGTCCCGCGGCAACGAACGATGAGCGCAGGGCGGTGGTCGATCATGGCGTTCCAGATCGCGCGCGCCTCGTCGTAGCCGGGGTCTCCTTTCAGCACGAGCTGGCCACGCAACGATCCACGCAGCGAATCGACGGCGGCCGCGTCCAGAGACGTCGCCGTGCGCTCGAGGGTCATGATTTCGACAGCGGACATGCGCTCCTCCCTTCGGCGACCGGCAAGTGCGAGATGCTCTTCCCGAATATCGCCTAAAAAATATCCATTATATCACCCCGGCTCCATCCGGACTCGGCACACCCCCGTTGCTCCTCCTCGACACGGATCTGCTCGGGCTCGCGTGAGGAGCTCGACGTCGTCATCGGGTGAGGGATGGCACGACGGGCTCGATGCGTGATCGGAGCGGGGGGATCAGAACACGCCGGGGACGAGCCGCTTGGTTCGGGCGCAGTAGGACGCGTAAGCGGCTCCGAGCGATGCGGTGAGCGCCCTCTCCTCCTTCAAGATGCGGTTACCCACGGCCAGTGTGATGGGGAGGAGCAGAAGCAGCATGCCGAGCCAGTTGCCGAAAGAGACGCCGAGCCCGACGAAGGCGATCAGCAGACCCGCATACGAGGGGTGGCGTACGTAGTGGTAGAGCCCGGTCTCGACGACGGTGTGCTCGCGCTGGATCGCCACGTCCACGGTGAACAGGCGCCCGAGCGTGATAATGGCCGTCCAGCGGATGCCGAGCCCGAGGACCATGAGAACCAAGGCGATCACGCCAAGAAGTCCCGGCGAGCCGGGCAGGCGCGCCTCGGGAACGCCTCGAGTCACGATGGCCAGGGCCACGCCCAGGGAGATGGCCGCCCAGAGAAGGCGCATCGAGCCCCGATCCTGGACGTCGGCGAGGCTCGGATTCGCGCGCTTGACGACGGCGAGCACGATCTCCGAGGCCGGGAAGAGCGCGACGACGGCCCACAGCGTGAAGTAGAGCATCATCGTTGTCCCCTTTTCTTGCACGATTGTACCGCCCAGGCCGGTCGGGAGGCTCCGGCTTGAAATGACTCCCCGCTTCGGTCAGCATAGACGCCCGGAGGACGCAGTTCTTCCCTATCGAGAGGACGAATCATGACCCCACGCGTTCGAGAGATCCTGTCCTGGTACGAGAGCGACAACCCGGGCGTGAAGGCGAACCTCGCCCGCATGCTCAACCACGGAACCCTGGCGGGTACCGGGAGGATGGTGATCCTGCCGGTCGACCAGGGCTTCGAGCACGGTCCGGCGCGGTCGTTCGCGCCGAATCCCCCCGGCTACGACCCGCACTATCACTTCCAGCTGGCGATCGACGCGGGCTGCAACGCGTACGCGGCGCCGCTGGGATTCATCGAATCCGGCGCGTCCTCTTATGCCGGCGAAGTCCCGCTGATCCTGAAGCTCAACAGCCACGAGACTCTGCTGTCCGACAAGGACCCGATATCGGTGCAGACCGGAAGCGTCGGCGACGCGCTCCGGCTCGGCGCGTCGGCCATCGGCTACACGATCTATCCCGGCTCGAACTTCGCCGGCGAGATGTACGAGCAGATCCGCGACCTCGCCGAGGAGGCCAAGGCGGCCGGGCTCGCGGTGGTGATCTGGTCGTACCCGCGCGGCACGAGCCTCTCGAAGGAGGGGGAGACCGCCATTGACGTCGCGGCGTACGCGGCGCAGATCGCGGCGCAGCTCGGCGCCCACGTCATCAAGGTGAAGCTCCCGACGGGTTACGTCGAGCAGGACGCGGCGCGCAAGGTCTACGAGAAGGAGAAGGTCCCGATCGGCACGCTCACCGAGAGGGTCCGGCACGTCGTCGAGGCCGCGTTCGGCGGTAGGCGGATCCTGATCTTCTCGGGCGGCGCCAAGACCGGGGACGCGGAGCTCCTGGAGCAGGCGAGGGCGATCCGCGACGGCGGAGGCTTCGGCTCGATCATGGGCCGCAACTCGTTCCAGCGCCCGAAGGACGACGCGGTCAAGCTGCTCCACGCGATCATGGAGATCTACAAGGGATAGGCGGCCCTCACGCCGCCTCGACCTCGAAGCAGCGTCCTCCCCACCGGAGCGCCTCGAGGTAGAGGTCCGGGCAGCGGAGCTCGGGGATGCCCGCCGCCTCGGCCCGAACGGCGAATTCCTCCCAGTCCCCCCGCTCGTAGGCGAGCGCGCAGGAGAACACGGCCCCGATCGGGCTCGGCTCGCCGAGGAGCGCCGCGATCGAGTCGGCCGAGATCGGCAGGTCCTTGAGGAGGGACCGGAGCGGCCGGTCGAGCACCGCGTCGATGAGCGAGAGCATCCCGACGAGAAACAGCTCCTCGGATCGACGCGCCAGCCCCGCCAGAGGAGCCAGTAACTCGCAGAAGCGCGCTCGCGTCGCCGCGTGGACCAGGAGCTCGTGCGGCTTGTCCTCCGCCATCCCGGTGAGGACGATCACCGTGACCCAGCGCCGGACCTCGCTCTCCCCGAGTAGCACCAGCGCTCTCTTGATCGAGCCGATCCGCTGGCGCCAGCCGAACCAGGCGGAGTTGATGTACCGCAGGAACTTGTAGCAGAGCCCGGCGTCCTGTTTCAGGATCCGCTCGATCCGTGGAAAATCCAGGTCCACCCGGTTGACCTCCTGCAGGATGCCGAACAGGTGGAGCTTGTATCCGGGGATGTCCTTGGTGGCGAGAATCGCCGGGCGGGCGAAGAAGTACCCCTGGAAGTGGGAGTAGCCGGCTCGAACGGCCTCTTCGAACATCTCTCGGGTCTCGACCTTTTCCGCGAGCATCCTGATCCCTCGCGGGGCCATCCGCCGGACGATCGCCGCCCGCTCGTCGCCCCCCGTCGCCAGGACGTCCACCTTGACGAAGTCGGCGAGCGCGACGAGCGCCTCGTATTCCGGCCGGTCCACGAAGTCGTCGAGGGCGAGGAGGTATCCCTCGCTCTTGAGCCGGCCGCAAGCCGCGAGGACATCGGGCTCGGGGGCGACGGTCTCGAGGAGCTCCACGACGGTGTGGGCCGGCGGGAGGAGCGCGGCGTGCTCCTTCATCAGCACCTCCCGCGTGACGTTCACGAACGCCTTCTTCCCGCCGGTGATCGTCTCGAGTCCGAGGAGGTGCACGCTGTCCGAGATCACCTTCGACGCGGCGGCGTCGAGGTCGTCGGTCCGGCAGGCGTTGTCGAGGCCCGACCGGAACAGGAGCTCGTAGGCGAACACGTTCTGCTCGCGATCGAAGATCGGCTGCCTGGCGAGGAAGACGTCCAACGCGAACCCCCGCTCCGCCGCGAATCTAGCGCGAGGCGCCGGCGGCGGCAAGGCTCGGGCTCAGTCGGTGGGCGATGACGAAGCCTCCCGCCACGGCGCGACCCAGAGGAGCAGAACGAGCCCCGGGATCGCCGCCGCGGCGCAGAACGTGAAGAAGCCGGTCCAGCCGAGCGCCTTCGCCAGGAATCCCGTCGGGGCGGCGGCGAGCACGCGGGGGATCCCGGTCAAACTGCTGAACAGCGCGAACTGCGTCGCGGTGAAGCGCTTGTTCGTCTGGCTGGCCATGTACGCGGAGTACGCGGCGGCCCCCATTCCGAAGCTGAAGTTTTCCAGGCTGACCGCGCCGGCGAGGATCCCGTAGATCCTCCCGGCCTGCGCCAGGGCCGCGAACGCCAGCACCGACAGCGCCTGGAGGATGCCGAACGCCCAGAGCGACCGGCGGATCCCGAGCTTCAGCATGACGATCCCACCCACCAGCCCCCCGCAGATCATGGATACCAGCCCGAAGACTTTCACCACCGCGGCCAGCTCGGTCTTGCTGAACCCGAGATCCAGGACGAAGGGAGTGGTCATGGCCGAGGCCATCTGGTCGCCGACCTTGTAGAGGACGATGAACGCCAGGATCAGCCAGGCCCTCCGCCGGCGGAAGAAATCGACGAACGGCTCCACCACGGCGTCGCGAAGCGAGCGCGGAGGCGGGGCGTCGATGACGGGCTCGCGGCAGAGGAGGGCGGTCACGACCCCCACCGACATCAGACCCGCCATGAGGAAGTAGACGCTGCGCCACGGGACCCGGTCCGCCAGGGCCAGCGCGAGCGCCCCCGACACCAGCATGGCCAGCCGGTATCCGCTCACGAACACCGAAGTGCCGAACCCCAGCTCGACCTCCTCCAGCGCCTCGCGCCGGTAGGCGTCGAGCACGATGTCCTGGCTGGCGCTTGCGAACGTGAGAGCGAGGGCGAGAACGGCCACGCCGGACGGGGAGACGGCCGGGCTCGAGAGGCCGACGCCGGCGATCGCCGCGGCGACTGCGAGCTGAGTCAGGAGCATCCAGCCGCGCCGCCGGCCGAGAAAGGGCGGAACGTACCGGTCGAGCAGGGGCGACCAGAAGAACTTCAGGGTGTAGGGCAAGCCGACCAGCGCGAACAGACCGATCGCGCCGAGGTCCACCCGCTCGTCCTTCAGCCAAGCTTGGAGGGTGGATCCCGTCAGCAGCAGCGGCAGGCCGGACGAGAACCCTGCCAGGAGCTGCGCGAGCATCCTCGCGCTGAAGACGACGCGGTGCACCGGCGGGCGGGTCGCCATGGCGGGACACCCTACCACGTCCACCCGATCCCCGGCGCGGGGGGGACTCGTGGTGTAACATTCCGAGCTGTACGCTCCAAGGTCCTTCGCACCGGTATTCGGGATCGGGGGCCTGGCGGCGCAGCGAGGGGTAGGAGGCCATCCATGCAGAAGCGCGTCCTGGGAATCGCGGCCGTGGCGGGGCTTCTCGCCATCTCCGCCGCGCTGGCGCTCGCTCAGGAGACCGTGGCACCCGAGTACAAGTGGGTCAAGGGAGACACGGCGCGGTACAAGATGACGATCGAGAAGCTGCAGAAGGTAGCCGGCACCCAGCAGGGCGAGGCGACCGACAATCGGTTCTACATCTGGCGCCAGGAGGTGACCGACGTCGCTGCGGACGGCACGGCGACCGTTCAAGCCAAATTCGAATCCGCCGGGGATCATCTCCAGATCCCTTCGCAGAAAGTCGACTTCACGTACGATCCCGCGAATCCCGACGACGAGAAGCGGAAAGCGAGTCCCCTTGCGATCCCGTACACGGCGATCATCGGAGAGTCCATCACCTTCAAGCTGAACAAGAAGGGGAAGCTCCAGGCGGTCACCGGCTTCGACACGCTCACCAAGAAGGTCCTTGACGAGATGAAGGCCGCCCCCAACGGAGCTTCCTACCTCCCGTTCGCGCAGGACTCCCTCGGAGACCTGCTGGAGTGCCAGATGGAAGGGCTGTTCCGGCTGCTCCCCGAGAAGCCGGTGAAGCCGGGGACGCTTTACCGGAAGGCCAAGGTCCGGGAACCCCATCCGGTCCTAGGGTCCCTCATCTTCGAAACGGATTACACGCTCGCAGGTTCTGAGCCGTTCCAGGGGGACGACAGCTTCAAGTTCACCTACGCCACGTCGAGGACCGTCGAGATACCGGCTGCCGGCGCCGCTGCGCCTCCTCCCTCGCCGTCCAACGGCAAACTGAGCGACGCGAAGGGATCGGGCGAGTTCTACCTGAGCAAGTCGAAGGGAATCGTGACGAAGAACTCGTTCCAGTTCGGGATGACCACGGAAACGCCCGCGCCCGCTGCCGCGGGAGGGACGCCCGGGACGATCTCGACGCGCGAGGACCTGAAGACCGTCGTCGAGCTGGCTCCCGCCGAGGGCGCCCCCGCGGCACCCGCCGCGCCGCCGGCGGCGCCTCCCGCCGAGGGCCAGCCCAAGTAGGCCGCGACGCGATCGAGAGAAAGAGCGCAACGGGGGGCCGGGGGCGACGGGTTTTCCCGATGTTCCCGGCCCGTCGTGTTTTCCGACCTTTCTGGCTAGAATCCCTCGTGCCCATCCGACGCCTTCCGCACGTGTCCGCGGTGGTCCTCTTCGTCGCGCTGTTCGTCGCGTGCGGCGCCGCGTCGGCGCTCCGACTGTCCGCGACCTTCGACGAGACGACGCACCTGCCCGCCGGCTTCACCTATCTCGACCGGCTGGATTTCCGCCACAACCCGGAGCATCCGCCGCTGGCGAAGATGTGGGCCGCGCTGCCGCTCTGGATCTCCGGTCGGGGATCGGCGGACTACGATTCCCCGAACTGGCTGGGCGCCCACGTCCCGCCCGGCGACCCGCGCCGATCCCGGGCCGACCAGTGGAAGTTCGGGTACGAGTTCCTCAACGGGCGGATCGGCGATCCGGTCAGGAAGGACCCGAGGCGGGTGCTCATGCCCGGCCGGATGGCGATGCTGGCGGCGGGAGTGCTCCTGCTGCTCGTGGTGTACGCGCTGGCCCGGGACCTGTGGGGGAGGGATGGGGCGCTCGTCGCGCTCGCCCTGGGCGCGCTCTCGCCGACGACGCTGGCGCACGCCGGGCTCGTGACCACCGATCTACCCGCGGCGCTCGGCTTCGCGGCGACCGCGTGGTGCTTCCTGCGCTTCACCCGCCGTCCGGGGTGGAGGCCCGCCGTGGCGACCGGGGCGTCCCTCGGGGCCGCTCTCCTGACGAAGTACACGGCGATGCTGCTGGCGCCGATCCTCGTGCTGATGGCCGCCGTGTGGATCGTCGCGGGGGTCGCTCCCGGCGGCCGACCCGCCGCCGGCCGCTGGCGTGCCGCCGCGGCGGGTCTCGCCGGCGCGTTCCTGGTGGCGTACGTCGTCCTGTGGGCGGGGTACGGCTTCCGGTACTCGGCGGTGACGGATCCCGGCTACCGGCTCGAGTGGGAGATGCTGGACAAGGTCCACGGGCCGATGGCATCGGCGATCGCGTGGGCCAAGGACGCCGAGGTGCTGCCCGAGGCCTGGCTCTTCGGCCTCGCGTACGCTCGGGGCGGAGCCTCCGCGAGGCTCGCGTTCCTGAACGGGGAGCAGTCGGTCACCGGATGGTGGTACTACTTTCCGGAGGCGTTCCTGCTCAAGACGCCCCCAGCGTTCGTGCTCCTCCTTCTTTGGGTGCTTCTGGCGGGGATCGCGAGGACGCGGGGCCGCTCCGTCGACGGGTGGCTCCTCGCGATCCCGCCGGTCTTGTACTTGGCGGCGTCCATGGCGGGCAACCTGAACATCGGGTATCGCCACCTCCTGCCCGTGGTCCCGTTCCTGTTCGTCGCCGCGGGCGGGACGGCAGGCTTGCTCGAGGGCACCCGGGTTCGGCGGGCGGCGGCGACGACGCTCCTCGCGGGCTGCGCCCTTTCCTTCGGCCTCGCGACGCCCCGCTACCTGTCCTACTTCAACGCGTTCGCGGGCGGGGCCCGGGGCGGCTTCCGCTACCTCGTGGACTCGAACATCGACTGGGGCCAGGACCTGCCGGCCCTCGAGGCCTGGCTGGACGCGCACGGCCACGAGTCCGTGGACCTCGCCTACTTCGGCACCGCCGATCCCAAGGCCTACGGGATACGGTATCGGAAGGTGGTCCGGGTGCACGACTTCGAGCCGACCGAGCCGTCGGTGCGGCCGGGGCGCGGCGACCTTTTCGCGGTGAGCGTCACGCTCCTCGAGGGCGTGTACCTGGACGCGGACCACGAGGTGGCGCAGGAGGCGCTGCGCCGCGGCCTCGTCGCCGAGCGCAGGATCGAGGACTGGATCGCTCTGCGCGACGGCCGGGTCGCCCGCGGGGAGCGGTTCCCGCCGCTCGCCGACTGGCTTCTGGCGTCGGGGGGGATCTCCCCTGGCCAACGGACGGAGATCGAGGCAGGCCTGCTGACCACCTGGATGAGCCGGCTCCGGGACACGCTGACCCCCGTCGGACGCGCGGGAGACTCGATCCTGATCTACCGGATCCCCTGATCGCCCGATTGACTTTTCCCCTCCCGCGTCCTCAGAATCGGCGGCGGAGGGCGGAGCAGCATGGACATCGCCTTCATCGCCCCGCTCGAGCGGGCCCTGGACCGGATGAAGCGGATCCTCTTCAGGCCGTTCGAGGTCGAGACCTGGATCGTACTGGGCTTCGCGGCGTTCCTGTCCGCCCTCGGCGAGGGTGGAGGCGGTTGGAACGCCGTGCTCCGCCGCTCGATCATGCGGCGGGAATCGGAGGACCTGGGGGAGGCGACCGGCCGGGTCTTGGAGCTCCTCCGCAACCCGATCTGGGTCGTCGTGATCGTCCTCGCGGTCTGCATCGTGCTCGCCCTGGTCGTGCTGTTCCTCTGGATCAGCTCCCGGGCGAAATTCATCTTCCTCGACGGCGTCATCCACGACCGCGCGGCGATCGTGGAGCCCTGGAAGCGCTTCCAGAGGCTCGGGGACTCGCTCTTCCTCTGGCGGCTCGTCTTCGCGGCGATCTGCATCGTGCTGGCCCTCCTGCTCGTGCTGCCGCTCGCGCTCGTGGTCCTCAGCGCGTTCCGGGGCGGCTGGCTCGCGGCGCGCGTCCTCGCGCTCGTCGGACTGGGCGCCGTCATCGTGGCCCTGGTGCTCGCCGTGCTCTTCGTGGAGATGCTCCTCGGCAACTTCGTGGTCCCGGTGATGTACCGGGACGACCTGGCCGCGACCGCGGCGTGGGGGCGGTTCGTCCCGCTCCTCGGGAGCCACTTCATCCGGTTCCTCCTTTACGGGTTGTTCCTCTTCGTGCTCACGCTCGGGGTCGTGGTGGCGATCGTCGTCGCGGGCTGCGCGACGCTCTGTTGCGGCTTCATCCTCCTGGCGATTCCCTACGTCGGCTCGGTGCTCGTCCTGCCGGTCTCGGTGACCTACCGCGCCTACGGGCCGGAGTTCCTCGCGCAGTTCGGGGCCGACTGGTCGGTGTTCCCACCGCCGCCGTCACCGGAGCCCGTTTCACCGCCGCTCCAGGAGGACGGTCCGGTCGCGTAGTCCGGGCGGCGCCCGTCCCCGCGGTCTATAATGCCCGGCTCGGTCCGACCTGACGGCGGAGAGCCAAGCCCATGCAGCCGGTCGAGATCAACCAGAACCTCCAGACGGCGGTCCTCGGGCAGGAAGAGACCCTTCGATTCGTGTCGGTGGCGATCTTCAAGCACCTGCAGGGGGAGAAGTACGGGAACCTCCTGCTGATCGGGAATTCCGGCACCGGCAAGACCACGGTCATGCGGGCCATGGAGCGGCTGTACCAGTCGCAGCCGGCGTTCGCGGAGTACCGGGTCGTCGTCATCCTGAACGCGAACACGATGGCGAGCGAGGAGGGCGTGATCGACACCTCGCGCCTCCTCTTCAGGCTCGAGGAGCGCGCGCGCCAGATCCTGGGCGACGAGGCCTCCGGCGAGGAGATCGGCCGCTACATGGAGCGCGCCACCGTCTGCCTCGACGAGATCGACAAGATCTCCAGCGTCGTGGGCGGGAAGCCGTACGTCACCGGCATCAACATCCAGCAGGCCCTCCTCACCCTGATCGAGGGGGAGCGGATGCTCCACCAGCTGACGATCTTCAAGGGCAAGGTGCCCGAGCGCGCCTCGGTGACCGTGAATACCGGGAAGATGCTGTTCCTCTGCGCGGGCGCGTTCGAGACCCTGTACGACCAAGTGTTCCGGCGCGTCACGTCCGCCACGAGCCGCGTGAAGCTCCCCACGGAGACCGTGTACGAGAACGGCGAGGTCCAGATCCGGGAGGTCTTCGCGCTGCGCCATCACTTCAAGCAGGAGGACCTGTTCGACTACGGAATGGTGCCGCAGTTCCTCTCCCGGTTCGACAACGCGATCATCCTCGAGGACCTGAACGGACCGCTCCTCAAGCGCATCTTCCTCGAGCCGCCGGACAGCGTCTTCAACGCCTCGAAGAACTTCTTCAAGAACTACAAGATCGAGCTCGAGGTGACCGACGACGCCGCCCGCAAGGTCGCCGAGGAAGCCGCGCTGTCCCGTCGCATCGGCGCACGCGCCCTGAAGGCGATCTGGGGGCGGATCATCAAGCGATTCGAGTTCGACCCGTTCTCCCAGCCCGAGGTGAAGAAGGAAGGGGACCGGTTCCGCTTGGTCGTCGACGACAAGGTCGTCTACCAGGCGCTCAAGCCCCCCGTCTGACGGCGGGGGTCCCGGACCCGCCGGCCCGGTCGCCCGATTCCCTCGCGCCGGGCGCCGAGGTTCAACGTGCGGTCCC
This sequence comes from Terriglobia bacterium, assembly GCA_020073205.1. Classification (NCBI taxonomy): domain Bacteria; kingdom Pseudomonadati; phylum Acidobacteriota; class Terriglobia; species Terriglobia bacterium. The sequence goes on along the minus strand of JAIQFR010000009.1, from coordinate 46,630 downwards.
CGACGCGAGGAGCGGAGCCCCGAGATGAGCGTGCGCATCACCCAGGTGGACGCCTTCACCGACCGGCCGTTCGCCGGGAATCCCGCCGCGGTCTGCCTCCTCCCCGAGCCCCGGCCCGACGCCTTCATGCGCGACGTGGCGCGGGAGATGAACCTGTCGGAGACGGCCTTCCTGGTCCAACGGGGGGGTGATTTCGACCTGCGCTGGTTCACGCCGACGGTCGAGGTGGACCTCTGCGGGCACGCGACCCTGGCCTCCGCGCACGTCCTCTGGGAGGAGGGCCGGCTGCCCTCGGACGCGGCGGCGCGCTTCCACACCCGGAGCGGGCTCCTGACCGCCGAGAAGCGCGGGACGCTGATCGAGATGGACTTTCCCGCGGAGCCGGCGACGGAGTCGGAGGAGTCGCCCGATCTCGAGCACGCCCTCGGCGTCCGCCCGACGTTCGTCGGCAGGAACCGGCTTGACCTCTTGGTCGAGGTGGAATCGGAGGAGACGGTCCGCCTCGTCTCGCCGGACTTCACCTGGCTCAGGGCGATCACGACGCGCGGGGTGATCGTGACCAGCCGCTCGTCGTCGCCAGATCGGGACTTCGTTTCGAGGTTCTTCGCCCCGGCCGCGGGCATCGACGAGGACCCGGTCACCGGCTCCTCCCACTGCTGCCTCGGGCCGTACTGGGGCGCGAAGCTCGGCCGTCCCCGGCTCGTGGGCTACCAGGCGTCCGCCCGCGGCGGCACGGTCAACGTGCGCCTGAACGGCGACCGGGTGATTCTCGGAGGCACGGCGGTCACCGTCCTCCGCGCGGAGCTGCTGTAGTCCGCGGCCTTCGGAGGGGAGCGCTTGGGCCAGCCACCGCATCGGGTCGTCGTCACGGGTCTCGGGCCGGTCACCTCGATCGGCAACGGGGTCGATGCGTTCTGGGAAGGGATCGTCCTGGGCCGCTCGGGAACGCGCACCGTGGACTACGACTGGATCCACGGGCACCCCTTCAAGTCGAGGGTCGGCGCCCCCGTGGCCGATCCGGATCCCGCCTCGTTCGGTCTGACCGGGCGGGAGGCGCAGCTCCTGGATCCGACCTCCCGCTACGCCCTCGCCGCGGCCGCGCTGGCGCTCCGGGACGCCGGCCTGAGGACGACCCCCGTGGACGAGAAGGGCCGCGAGCTGAGCGTCGACGGCATCGATCCGGAGCGGACCGGCGTGATCATCGGGACCGGCATCGGCGGGCTGTGCACGCTCGAGAAATCGCACCGAGCCTGGGTCCGTGGGGAGCCCATCACCGGCGCGCTCCGCTACTCGCTGCCCATGCTGATCCCGAACGCGCTGCCGGCGCAGGTGGCGATCCGCTACGGCTTCCGCGGCGAGTGCAAGGCCGTGGTCACCGCCTGCGCGTCGGGGACCATGGCCCTCGGCGACGCCTACCGGCTGATCCGGGACGGCGAGCTGGACGTGGCGGTCGCGGGGGGGGTGGAGAAGACGCTGTCCGACGTGGACGGCTACGGCCTCCTCGGCTTCGACCTCCTGAGGACCCTCTCGACGCGAAACCACGAGCCGGAGCGCGCCTCGCGGCCCTTCGACACCGACCGCGACGGGTTCGTGCTGGGCGAGGGGGCGGGGCTTCTGGTCCTGGAGCGCGAGGAGCACGCGCGGGCCCGCCGCGCGAGGATTCACGCCCGCGTCGCGGGGTACGCCACGACCTCAGACGCGCACTCGATGATGCAGATCGAGCCGAGCGGCGACCAGATGGTCCGCGTGATGGAGCGCGCGCTGGCCTCGGCCGGCGTCGCCCGGGACGAGGTCGGGTACGTCAACGCCCACGGAACCTCGACGAGGCTCAACGATCCGCTGGAAGCCCGGGCGCTCCGCCGGGTGTTCGGAACGCGCATCTTCGACGTCTGGGTGAACTCGACGAAAGCGATGACCGGGCACGCCATCGGCGCCGCGGGAGGGATCGAGGCGATCGTGACCGTCCTGAGCCTCGCCCGGGGGCTCGTTCACCGTTGCGTCAATCTCGACAATCCCGACCCCGAGTGCGACCTGGCCCTGCCGAGGGAGAACCGGCCGCTCCGGGCCGTCGCGGCGCTCACCAACTCGTTCGCGTTCGGCGGGCACAACGCGACGCTGGTGCTGGCGGCGTCCTGACGCCGGGGCGCGGGCCGATCGGTCCGTAACTCTGTATCACAAAGTACTTGACAAGTCCGTTCCGTCGCCCTACGATCTCCGCATGAGGTCCACCGCACCGCTTCGAACGCGCGCCGGGGCCCCTCCGGCCCTGGAGGAGCGCGCGCTCGACCACCTGCACTTCATCCGCGACACGATGGAGGGGGCCTCGCGGTTCACCGCGGTGCCGGGGCGGGGGATCGTCCTGATCGGACTGACCGCGCTCGCGGCCGCGTGGCTCGCCTCGACGCGGGGGAGCGTCCTCGGGTGGATCGTCACCTGGCTGGCCGAGGCGATCACCGCCCTCGCCATCGGTGTGGCCACGGCCGCGCTCAAGGCGCGCGCGGCGGGGGTCGCGCTCTTCACTGCGCCCGGACGCAAGGCGGCGCTGGCGTTCGCCCCGCCGCTCCTGGCAGGGGCGTTTCTCACGGCGGCGCTGTACCGGGCGGGTCGACCGGACCTCCTGCCGGGCACCTGGCTCCTCCTGTACGGGACCGGGATGGTGACCGGCGGCGCGTTCTCGGTCCGGGTGGTGCCGGTGATGGGACTCGGGTTCATGCTGGCGGGAGCGGGCGCCCTGCTCGGCCCCGCGTCGTGGGGCGGCCCGGCGATGGCCGCGGGCTTCGGAGGCCTGCACCTCCTGTTCGGCCTCCTGATCTGGAGGGAGCACGGTGGGTAGGACGAGGTCCGCCTCGCGGGCGCAGGAGATCACCGGCCGCCCGGCCTCGCGCGGCGCGGCGACGGAGCCGCCGGGGAAGGCCGCGGCGCTCGACCGGCTGATCCACGAGCGGCTGCGCCTCGGGATCGTCAGCGCCCTGGCGGTGAACGACGCGCTGACGTTCGTGGAGCTGAAGGCGCTGCTCAAGACCACCGACGGCAACCTGAGCGTCCACGCCCGGAGGCTGGAGGAGGCCGGCTACATCGCGTGCACGAAGCGATTCGAGGGAAGGCTCCCGCGGACCCACTACCGGCTCACGGCGAGCGGTCGAAGGGCGCTCGAGCGTTACCTGGACCACATGGAAGCGATCATCCGCGCGACCCGCGTGCGCTGACGGGTTTTTTTTCGGGAGAGACTCTACGATGCAAAGCACTTTGAAAACCGCCCGCCATGGCCTCCACGTGGCGATCATCATGGACGGGAACGGCCGGTGGGCCGCGGCGCGCGGCCGCCCGCGGACGGCGGGGCACCGGGCCGGCGCCAGGGCGGTGCGACGGACGGTGGAGGCTGCCCCCGGACTCGGAATCGACACGCTCACGCTCTACGCCTTCTCGTCCGACAACTGGAAGCGGCCGCCGGACGAGGTCGCGACCCTGATGCGCCTGTTCCGGGACTACCTCCTGGGACAGACAGCGCGCTGCGTGGAGAAGGGGGTCGACCTCCGCGTGATCGGGCGGCGGGACCGGCTCCCGCCCGACGTCCTGACGGCGGTGCGCGCCGCGGAGGAGTCGACGGCCGGCGGGACCGCGCTCGTGCTGAGGCTCGCGGTCGACTACTCCGCGCGCGACGCCATCGCCGCGGCGGCAACGGGCCTCGCGCGCGCCTCGGCCCCGCCCGGCCTCGGGGGGGACGCGAGGGGGGCCCTCGCGACGCTCCTCGATCCCCAGCACCCGGGGGCGGGGGCGGCGCCCGACGTGGACCTCCTGATCCGGACCGGCGGCGAGCAGCGCCTCTCCGATTTCCTTCTGTGGGAGTGCGCGTACGCGGAGCTGTACTTCACCCCGGTGATGTGGCCCGACTTCGGGGCCGAGCACCTCGAGGCGGCGCTCGCCGAGTTCCGGCGGAGGGAGCGCCGGTTCGGCGGCCTGGCGCGCGCCGCGACGGGTTGAGCACGGGGTTCCCGAGGATCGAGGGTCCTAGGAGCCCGCGATGCGGCGAAGGATCGCGGGCGGGGAGGTGAGCCGTGCGGGTCGCGAAGGGCGTTCTCGGACACTGGTTGCCGATCGCGGCGGTGGCGACCGTCCTCTGCGGCCTCGTCTACCTCTCGGTTCAGCAGACGTTGCGGAGCTCGGCGAACGATCCGCAGATCCAGCTGGCGGAAGACGCGGCGGACTCCCTCGCCCGCGGCGAACCCGTCACGTCCGTCTTGCCCTCGGGCCGCATCGACGTCGCCCGAAGCCCCTCGTCGTTCATGGTGGTGCTCGACGAGAAGGGGGAAGTCGTGGGAGCGTCCGGGCTCCTGCACGGGAAGGTGCCGATCCTCCCCCCGGGGGTGCTCGGGTTCGCCCGACAGCACGGGGAGCACCGGGTCACCTGGCAGCCCGAGGCGGGGGTGAGGATCGCCACGGTGGTGATCGGCTACGACGGGGAGAAGCCCGGCTTCGTCGTGGTGGGGCGCTCGCTGCGCGAGATCGAGACCCGGATCGCCCGGGTCGGCGGGTTCGCCCTCGCCGCCTGGCTCGCCGCCCTCGCGGGGTCGCTGGTCCTGGTCCTCGCCTGCGAGCTGTTCCTGCTCGGCGAAAGGGAACGCGCCTAGCCTCCCGCCCCGAACGTCCGCCGCAGGAAGAAGTACTCGTTCACCGGATGGTCGTCGCTCAGGGCGGGAACCCGCGGGCCTTTCGAGACCACGGAATCGAGGGAGAGTTCCCTCGTGAGGACCTGAGCGAACGGCGCCCTGGGATCGATGCCCGGCCACCACTCCATCAGATCCCTCGTCGCGGTCGGCGGGAGTCGCGAGGCGAGGGTCAGGGCATCGGCGGGCGGCAGTGGCTCCTCGGTGCACAGGAAGTGCATTCCATACCCCGCCACCGACGGGAACGCGCGCACGTTGGGGAATGACGCCAGGAGGGCGCGGACCACCGACGAGACGGTCGCCTCGTCCCCCTTGTAGAACCACTGCTGCAACACCCCGCCGGGCGCCAGATGCCGGCGAATCAGCCGGTAGAACTCCTCGGAATAAAGGAGGCTCGACCCCGCCGCCTCGGCCGGAGGCGGCGGATCGATGGCCACGAGGTCGTAGAGCTCCGACGTTCGCTCGAGGAATCGCCGGCCGTCGTCGATCACGACGCGGGCGTTCGGGGAGCGCAGGAGGTCGGGACCGTCGGCGTGGTAGTAGCCGAACAGGGCGGGAACGCTGGGCACCAGCTCCACCGCGGTCACCGGGATGTTCCACGAGAGGGCGGACCGGAAGCTGGTTCCCATGCCGAAGCAGATCACCAGGGCGTTCCGCGGCGGTGACGAGCGGAACGCCGCCGGGAAGTGCACCATCATCTTGGTGACCGGGGTCAGCGCGGACATCCCGTACCCGTTGACCAGGAGCTGCTTCTTCATCCCCTCGCCCGTCGCGATCACCGTCGCCTCGTAGTCGCGAAGGACCTGGCGCGCGGGGTACACCGTCTCGAAGTCCTTCGTCGCGCCGCCGAGGACTAGCGCCACGGCGGCGCAGGGGACGAGGACGGCCAAGCCGCGGCGGGGTCCCGGCTCTCCCGGGGCGATCCGGCCACGGGCCAGCGGCCAGAGCGCGAAGAGCGGCAGCGCCAGGAGGATCAGGGAGGTTCGCTCCCCGATGTGCGGGAGGAGCACGAACCCGGCGAGGAGGGGGCCCGCGATGCAGCCGAGCACGTTGACCGCGTATGCGCGCCCGGCGCGGTCGGGATCGCCGCCCGAGCACCGATCCACGAGCATCGGCGTCAGGAACCCGACGGCGCCGCAGAACAGGACGAGCCCGATCCCCACGCGGACCGTTCCCGGGAACGGCTTGTCCACGAGGGGTAACCGTGGATCCGCGGCGAGCAGCGGCATCAGGCCCGCCGCCCCCGCCAGGGGCCAGGCGTGGAGTCCGAGCGCGGCGAACCGTCCGGCGCCGCGCGACGAGGCGGCCCACCGGCGGTAGAGTCCCGAGCCCACGAACGTGGCGGCCAGATAAACGGCGAGGATGCAGGCGAACGCGTAGACGAACGTCCCGAGGTACGGCGTGAACTGGCGGGTCCAGACGACCTCCATCGCCATGCTGACCATGCCGGTGCAGAACAGCATGAGGAGAAGGGGCCACGGCGACGCGCCGACCGGCGCAGGCCGCTCCGGCGGAGCCTTACGCTTCTCCTCCTTCCCTTCCTCGCGCCTCCCGAGGCTCAGGGCGAGGGCCGTCGCCGCCAGCGCCAGGTTGAGGATCGCCGCGGTCGCGAGCGTTCCCCTGAAACCGAACAGCTCGATGAGCACGAACGCGGAGGCCAGGGTTCCGGCGGTCGCGCCCATGACGTTCGCGACGTAGAGGTAGCTGAACGATCGCTCCGGCGCCGAACCGGCGGCGCGCCGGATCGCCGACATCGCCAGCGGGAACGTCGCGCCCATGCAGACGCAGAACGGGAGCAGCGCCAGGGCGACCCAGGAGCCCGAAACGAGGTAGTAGGCGGCGGAGCGCCAATCCGCCCCGCGATCCACCCCCAGAAGAAGAAGGCGCCCCCACAGGAACAGGCGCGGCACCGCGAGAGCCGAGATCGAGATCCCGAGCTCCGCCGACGCGTAGAGCCTCAGGGGGAGGGACGGACCCCGGTGCGCGAGCCGCGCGGCGAGCCGCCCGCCGCCGACGCTGCCGACGGCGAGGCCGGCCATGAACACCGACAGGACCGTTGACACCGCCGGGGTCGTGGCGCCGAACGTCGCCATCGCGAGACGGATCCAGACCACCTCGTAGACGAGGCTGCAGAATCCCGAGACGAGGAAGAAGCCGTAGAACCACCGGATCCTGATCAAAGGGCGTCTCCCGACGGATGCGAGCGGGCTCCGGACTATAGCAAAAAGCTCCTTCCTTACCTGCCTCGACGCCGAATCCCGTGGATCTCTCCCCCGAGGTCGTCCGACACGAGCATCGACCCGTCGGGCAAGACGTCGACGGCCGCCGGCCTCCTCCTCACGCCGCCGGCCACAGCAGCCGGAACACGAGCCCGGTCGCGACCGCGTACACGACCGCGTCGGCGATTCCCCTCAAGGAATTCGCCCACGGGATCCCCTTCCAGATCGAATCCTGGAAGTACCCGTAGGCGTACCCCACGAACGCCACGGTTCCGGTGATGCGCATGACCGTGAGCCCGTCGGTGGAGAGGGAGAGACTGTGCCGGGCGACGTAGGCAGCGGTGAAGCTGATGAGAAGACACAGCAGGGCCCACTGCAGCAGGTGCTTCCCGAGGGCCGGCGCGCCGTGCCGCATCAGCGTGAGCATCGCGACGGGGCCCTCGGTGTACTTCTTCATGACCGCCGGGTCCTTCATCTGGGAAGGGGTGCCGCAGTACGGGACGAAGTAGACTCCCGGGGCGGCGCCGCCCTTCTGCACCACCTCGCGGAACGCCTCCTCGTTCGGCAGCCCTCGGTAATCGTGCTTGTGGTGTTTCAGCAGCATGTGCGAGATGGAGCTGAGGACGAACACGGCGACGGTTGAGACGACGACGGGGAGCCACAAGGTCCCGAACGGCATGGCGGCCTCCTGTTCCGGCATCTCCGGGGGCCGGATCCCGCCATGCTAACCCGGCGGCCGGCGCCGCGCACCAAAGTGCTCGCCTCATTCGCAGGAGCTCGCCTCCCTTGGCGCGCATGCCCCCTGCGACGCGGGCCTCGGCGTTCCCGACGACCGCGCGCCGAGGGTTCCCTCGATCGAGCCCGCCCGCGGCGCGACGAGGTAGTACCGGCTCCCGACGCCGGGCGTGAGCGTCTGCGTCAGGTCGGCTCCCGCGGAGCACGCGACGGGCAGGTGATCCCAGCTCCCCGCGCGGAGCGCCGAGAGCGTCCCTTCGTAGATCGCGTAGTCGGTGGCGGTCCCCGCGCACGAGGCGCCCCAGGTCATGGTGAGGTCCGCTCCCGCCGCCTTCGCGACGCGGACCGGCGCTCCCGGGGCGCCGTCCGGGACGGTCCCCGCCGCAGGGTTCGCCGCCGCGATCGTGAAATCCGCGTTCGTGGCGTCCGAGCTGCACGCGGACGGGTAGGGGAAGGGGGTCGGGCTCACGCGGTTCGGGCGGATCACCCGGACCCGTGCGTGGGCCCCGGGCGCCGAAGGCACCGTCCACGAGTACGTGCCGTCGTTGGCCTCGCCCGTGGCGATCGGAAGCCACGACGAGCCGGAGTCCGTCGAGTATTCGAGGCTCACCGTCCCCGGGTCCGCTCCGGCCTCCGTCGTCGCGGTCCAGCTGATCGAGTGCACCGTCCCCGCCGTCCAGCTCTCCCCCCCGTTCGGCGCGGTGACCGCCAGCGTGTGCGGGTAGTGGCAGTGCGCGGCGTCGCGGTCGTCGTCGCCGAGCCGCGGGCCACGGCCGTTGCCGTAAGCGGTCGCCCGCATGATCGAGTCGGCCACCGTGGAGTGCCCGAAACCGATCCCGTGGCCGAGCTCGTGCGCGGCGACCTCCGCGAGGTTGTCCGTGTTTCCGAGAAAGCACTCGAAGGCGTTGTTGAAGATCAGGTAGAGCCGGAGCGCCGGGTAGAAGGTCACGTTGTTGACCGTCCTCCCCGTGGATCCCGAGCGCCAATACCCGCCGAGCGCCAGGACGCCGGAGCAGCCGGAGGGGTCCGTGATCTCCCCGTACGGGTCGCCGAACAGGACGATGTTCACAGGAGGGTAGGCGACCGCCGGGCTCTGCGCATTCGTGCCCGAGAAGTTGTAATTCTCGTTGCCGCTCTCAAGCATCACCCGCCCCTCGGGCACGTGGGTCCACGCGGCCATGCCACGCTTGATCTCGTTCACGGCGGCGGGGCCATTGCTCAGCGGGTTCCTCGCCTGCTCGATGTTGACCGTGATCGCCGTTCCCGAGTCGGTCTCCTCCCACCGCGTCGGCGACGTGGCGCTCAAGGGGGTGAAGTCGAAGGCCGGCGGCGCTCCGACGTCGACAGGGCGGTATCCTGCGGCGAGGCTTCCGCCGCCCCCTGCGACCGGCGCGCTGCCCGGCACGACGCGCTCGTCGTCCCAAAGGAGCCGATCGAGCTCGGGCGGAGCGAAAGCCATCCCCGCCGGCGGGGAGAGCGTGCGAGGGCGTCGTACCGCAGGCTTCGACGTCCCCGGGGAACGGAACGGGTGGTTCTCGACCACCGCGACCAGATCGCGGACCGGCAGGTCTTCGATCGAAGGGTCGGGGCGGCGCAGGATCGTCCCCTGTCCCGAGAGATCCCGCGTCGCGCGGTCGCCGTCCCGGGTGGCGCCCTGCCGAATGGCGAACTTGCCGAAGAACATCCCCGCGGTTCGCGGCGCTCCGTCGCGCGCAAACTCGACGAAGACGAAGACCCGCTCGCCCGGCTCGTAGACCGGAACGGCGTCCACCTCGTGAACGAGTCCACCGTACCTTCCACCGGGCTGCCGGAGCACGATCTCGCGCAGGTCGTTCGGTCCCCGGTACGCCGCGACGACCCCGATGCTGACGTAGGTTGCCAGTGATCCTGTTTCAGGATCGTAACCCGAGGCGACGCGCGTCACGTCGCCCTCGACCACGACCGGCGCGATCTCCGCGAGCCCCTCGGGCGGCAGGTAGATCGACATCGTTGCAAAAAGCGGCGTCACGGCGAGGAAAGCAGCCGGGATCGACGCTCCGAGCGAAGCCCAGGGACGGCGCATGGCGCATCCTCCCGCGCCGGACGTCTCGTCGCGCTCCGGCGGTCCATCAGGAACTTCGTGCAACGCGCGAGCCAAAGGAGATCCGCCTTGGACGCTCCGGACCTCCCCCGGGCGGGCTTTGCCCCGCCGAGATCGCGTTGTTATGCTTCGCGACATGGCGCCCCGGGCATCGAAGGCCGTCGTGGCTCCGTCGCCGCGACGCGGGACCTCTCGCGTGCTCGTGGTCGTCGTCCTCGCCGTGGCGGTGCTCGTCGCGTACCTTCCCGTGCTCCTGAGCGGCTTCGTGGACTACGACGACGACCAGTACGTCACCGCGAATCCCCACGTGCAGAGCGGCCTCACCGCGGACAGCCTCCGCTGGTCGTTGACCTCGTTCGACGCCGCAAACTGGCATCCGGTCACCTGGATGTCGCACATGCTCGACTGGCAGCTCTTCGGGCCGCGGCCGGCGGGGCATCACGCGGTGAGCCTTCTGCTCCACCTCGCGAACACGCTGCTGCTGTTCCTCCTCCTGGAGCGCATGACCGGGTGCAGGCTCCGCAGCGCCGCGGTCTCACTGCTCTTCGGGCTGCATCCGCTGCACGTGGAGTCGGTGGCCTGGGTGGCGGAGCGCAAGGACGTGTTGAGCACCTTGTTCTGGCTCCTCGCCACCTGGGCCTACGCGCGCTACGTCGACGCGCCCGGGGTGGCCCGGTACGCCGTGGTCCTCCTCTGGTTCGCCGCCGGGCTGGCCGCCAAGCCGATGCTGGTGACCCTCCCCTTCACGCTGCTGCTCCTGGACCGCTGGCCGCTCGAGCGGGACGTTCGTCCGGCGCGGGTCCTCCTGGAGAGGCTGCCGTTGGCCGGCCTGGCCCTCGCCTCTTCATTGATCACCCTCGCGGCCCAGCACGCCGGCCGGGCGATCGTTCCCCAGGAGCTCATCTCGTTCCCCGAGCGCCTGGCGAACGCCACGGTCGCGTACGTCGCCTATCTCGTGAAAGCCTTCGCTCCCTTCGGCCTCGCGGTCCTCTACCCTCACCCGCGATCGGCGCTCCCGGCGTGGAAGGTCGCCGGCGCCGCGCTGCTCTTGATCGCGATCACCGCCGCCGCGATTCGGCTGAGGCGCCGCGCCCCGTATCTTTCCGTCGGATGGTTCTGGTATCTGGGGACGCTGGTGCCCGTCCTGGGCCTCGTGCAAGTCGGCGAGCAGGGGATGGCGGACCGCTACACGTACGTCCCCCTCGTGGGGATCTTCGTCATCGTCGCGTGGGGAGTTCCCGATTTGCTCCAGGCGGCCCGGGTTAGGGTGGGAAGGAGCGGAACTCGCGCGCTCGCCGCGCTGTCGCTGCTGATCGCGGTGGCGCTGGCCGGTGCCACGTGGGCTCGAACGCTCGCCTGGCACGATTCGGCGACGCTCTGGCGGGACGAGGTCCGAAAGCAGCCGCGGAGCGCCCGCGCCCACTACAAACTGGGATTCGCCCTCGCGGCGGACGGCCGCGAGGGTCAGGCGATCGGAGAATACGGTCGGGCCATCGAACTCGATCCGTACGATGCCGCCGCGCACAACAACCGCGGCAATCTCCTCGGTCGCGAAGGGCGCGATCGCGAGGCCCTCCTGGACCTCGACCGGGCCGTCGCGATCCAGCCGAAAGCCGAGACTTACAACAACCGGGGGATCATCCGAGCGCACCTCGGGGACCATGCGTCCGCGGTCGCGGACTTCGACCGGGCCATCGCCCTCGACCCGAGCTACGGGGCGGCGCGCGGAAACCGAGCGGTGTCGCTCTGGAAGCTCGGCGATTACGATCGCGCGTGGTCGGACGTCGAGGCGTCGCGGCGGCTCGGTCGCGAGCCGCCTCCCGCGTTCATCCGGGCGCTGGAACAGGCGAGCGGCCGCCATCCGGGGTCGGGCTAGATCGCGCGGCGCGCCGGCGTCGCCCCGCGTGAGATCACGGGCGCTGGCGGGCGCGCTCCTGGGCCAGACGGAGATCGGCGCGAGCCTCTTCGAAGTCCGGCTGGATCCGCAGCGCCTCTTGGAACCGTCCGATCGCCTCAGGGATCCGCCCCAGCCGGAGAAAGGCGAGGCCCAGATTCACGTGGGCCTTGGCGAGTCCCGGGCTCAGCCGGAGCGCCTCGCGATACTGCTCGACGGCCTCCTCGAGCCTCCCGAGACGGGCCAGGGCGTTCCCCAGGTTGTTGCGGGCTTCGCCGTCGTCCGGCTTGAGGCGTAGCGCGTCGCCGTAGTGCCGGATCGCCTCGGCCGGCCGGCCGGCGTCGAGCAGCTCGTTGCCCAGGTTGTAGTGTGCGTCCGCGAGGTCCGGGCGCTTCCGCAGCGCCTGCTCGTACTCCTCGATCGCCTCGAGGCGACGCCCTTCCTTTCCCAACGCGATCCCCAGATTGAAGTGGGCCTCGGCGTAATCCGGCCAGATCCGCAACGCTTCCTCGTAGTGGGCGATGGCTTCCATGGTCCTGCCCCTCTTGAACAGGACGAGGCCCAGATTGTTGTGCACCAGCCAATTGTCCGAGGTGACCGCCAGGGCGTGCTCGTAGAGCGCCACGGCGTCCGCCCAGTACCCGACCTGGGTCCGCGTCACCAGGCCCAGCGGCAGGACGGCGGCCAAGGCCGCGCAGGCGGCGGCACCCCGGGAGAGACGGCTCCCCCTCGCGAGCTCGCCGAGACCCCATGCGATCGCGACGAAGAGGCCGACGAACGGCACATAGGTGTAGCGATCCGCCATCGCCTGTCCTCCGACCTGGACCAGCCCGATGACGGGGACCAGCGTGCCGAGGTACCAGAGCCAACCGACGGCGAGGTAGGGGGCGCGCGACGCCAACCGGAGCGCCATCGCCGTGACGCCCGCGAGAAGGAGCGCCGACCCCGCCACCTCCCACGTGAGGAGCCCGAGGTGCCGGTAGGGGTAGAGGATCGCCAGCGTCGCCGGCCAAACCGCTTTCCCGAGGTAGGAGGCGTAGGCCACCACCCCGTTCGCGAGACGCTCGACGAAGGTAAAGTCCAGGAGGGTCTTCACGGCTCCGCCGCCGCGTTGGGCGACGAAGGTCACGACGCAGGACGCCGCCGACAAGGCGAACAGGGGCGCCTTCTCCCGCAACAGGCCGGCGAGCGGGCCGGACGACCACCGGACCGGAAGCGTCATCCGGCAGAGCGGCCAGACGTCGAGCAGCAGCAGCGTGAACGGCAGCGTCACCGGCATCGGCTTCGCCATCAGCGCGAAAGCGTAGAGCCCGAGCACGAGGACCTGCCGGACGACGGTCCTCGACTCCAGGTACGAGAGCCAGGCGGCGAGCGTCAGGAGCCAGAACAGCGTGCTCAGGACGTCCTTCCTCTCCGCGATCCAGGCGACCGATTCCACGTGCAGCGGGTGAATGGCGAAGAGGCAGGCGGCGAATGCGGGCCGCCAGAGCGCGCCCGTCATGCGGGAGAGGAGCAGGAAGAGCAAGGCGGCGTTCGCCGCGTGGAGCAGCAGGCTGGTCCGGTGGTGCTTTCCGGCGTCGAGACCGAAGAGCCGCACGTCGAGCAGGTGGGAGAGCCAGGTGAGCGGGTGCCAGTTGGCGCAGTCGGTGGCGGTGAGGGCCCAGGCGACGGAGCGTCCGTCGAGTCCCTCCCGGACGTGCACGTTATCCGTGACGTAGAGGTTGTCGTCGTAGTTGATGAAACCGCTCGAGAGCACTCCCTCAAACGCGGCGAGCGTGACGGCCACGAGCGCGGCCGAGATCGCAGCGCGGGCGGCGGCGGATGGGCGCCGCCGGGCGACGGGATCCGCGAAGGTTCTCGTCCGTCCGCCGAGCCTCATTTCGCGGGAGGCGGGACGCGGCGGAGCCCTCCGGCGTCCACGAAGAAGCGGAGCGTGCCGTCCGCCATCCGGCGCCACCCCGTCAGATACGAGGTGTAATCGACGACCTCCTTTCCGGACGGGTCCTTGTCACGGATCTCGGCTTCGCCGACGGTGACGCCCAGCGAGCCGTCGGCGCCGCCGGCGGCGAGAGCGGTCTCGCGATCCAGCTCGATCAGCTCGCGGTCGGGCGACGGGTCCGCCCCCCGGGATGCGGGGAGCAGGACGACGATCGAGCAGGTCAGGGTGGCCGCGGCGAGCCGCCGATGGAATCTGCCTTTTCGCGTCATTCCGGGCCTCACGAGTTCCACGGTCTCATTCTCGACCCGTGGCCCGGGAGATGACAAGCCGCTCGATCCTGGCGGTAGGAAGCTCGGAGTGGACCGGCTCCCTCGAGCGTGTGGGTGAGGCGGAACTCAGAACAGCGATTCGGTGGTGATCTGGAACACCGGGCCCTTGCCGCGATCCGGGAGCGCAACCTCCAAGCGGAGGATGCGCACCACGGAGGCGCGGGTGACCTCCGCGAGAAGCCCGCAGCCCACGTTGCCACGCCACCCGTCGGTGGGCGGCCCGATCCGTGGCTTCCACGTCCTGCCGCCGTCGGCGAATACCGTGAACCCCAGGGCCGCCACGTGGAGGAGCTCGCCGGTGATGCGGCGACGCCACTCCAGATTGGTCACCATCCTCGACGTGCCGTCGAAGGTCCTGGGGTCGTAGCCGCGAAGGCCGGAATCGGCCCCCAGCGTGAGCTGCTGCTCGCCATCGAGCTTGTGGCCGATATCGGCCGCCAAACGCATCCGCCAGCCCGCTGTTCCGGTGAGCGCGCCCCCCAGCTCGAGGTGGGTGACGCCGTTGGCGAAGGCGCCCCGCTCCAGCCGACCCGAGAGGCTGCCCACCAGCCAGGAATACGTCCGACCCGTCATCTGTCCCACGGTGAGCGAGCCTCGATAGCGCAAGCGGGCCCGGTCAGCGCCGAACGCCGGAAGCGAAGGGCCGGCCGTCACCTGCCAGTTGGGCCCCAGCGGCAGGTCCTCCTGCCGCAGCCACGCTCGGAACCCCTGCACCACTCTCCAGTTGAAGATCTGGTGCTCCCAGCCCACCTCGATGCCCCGGAGGTCGCGGTCTTGCGGCTGGGGATACGGGGAGCCGTCGAGGCGTTGCCAGTCGTGGAAGAGGGCTCTCTCGCCGAACACTCCGAGGGTGAGGCGGTCCGTGAGGATGCCGTCGCCCGGCAGCCGCAGCCCACCCCACACGTCGAAGCTGCGGGTGTCGACCTGGCCCACCACACGCCGCTCGCCGCCCGACCAGAGGTACTCCTGCAGCCCCTCGCGCCGCCACGCGGCGCCGCCGGCCCGCGGCGTCAGAATGGCGAAGAACGGATACTGGAGTTGAAAGAAGTCCGTGGACCCGTCGGAGGACTTCTTGTGCTCGAGCTCGAGCTGCCAGCGGGTGCTCAGGAAGGTGAGGTCCCTGTAACGGAAGGTCGTGGTCGTGCGCTCGGGGTCGGAGCCGAACTCGAGAAGGATGCTCTTGCCCAGGCCGAAGAGGTTGTCCTCCGAGATGCTCGCGCTGGAATGCCCGCCGTTCCCGGAGATGCCGACGTCGATGCCGACGCCGGTCGTCCACTGGTCGTGGGTCTCCACCAACACTTCGGCTCCACCGGGGACCGGGTGCGCCGAGATGTGCACCGGGTTGAGGAAGCCCGTGCTTCTCAGGATCAGCTCGCTCTCGGCGAGGCGCGTCGGATCGAGAGGGTCGCCGACGTGGACGACCAGCAAGGAGCGAATGAAGTTCTCGCGGGTCAGGATGTGCAAGGCGTCGACCCAGCGGTAGGGCCACCTGGACGTGGCCGGGTCGTCGAGATCGTAGACATCGTGGCGCTCGACGCGCACTGCCACGATCGGCGTTCCGAGCGCCACCTCCTCCGTGCCCGCGCCCATGGCAGCGAGCGCGCATACGGCGCCGACGACCCACATGTCGACCTTCGATGAGCCGGCTCTCGAGAAACCTCGTCACGGGCGGCCGGCAGGCGCCGGTTCGAAATGGCGGTAGAAGAAGCGCTTCGCGAGCTCCCCGGAGACGATGTACATCGCGACGATGAGAGCGAGCAGAGCCAGGAAGGACGCGGGCAGCCGCGTCAACCCCAGGGCGGGCGCGAAGGGGAGGAAAGGCAGCACCAGCGTGACCGCCGCCACGCCCAGGGTCGCCAGCAGCAGGCGCCTCCCCGGTCGGCTGCGAAAGAAGGGGCGGCGGCTGCGGACCACCAAGACGATGAGGGATGCGGAGAGCACCGACTCGACGAACCAGCCGGTGCGGAACTGATCGGTGCCGGCGCGGAGAAAATACAGGAGCGCGCCGAAGGTCAGGTAGTCGAAGACCGAGCTCAGCACGCCGAAGGTCAGCATGAAGGAGCGGATGAAGCCGATGTCCCAACGGCGGGGCCTGGCCAGCATCTCGGCGTCGACGCGATCGCTGGCGATGGTCATCTCCGGCATGTCGGTGAGCAGGTTGGTGAGCAGGATCTGCTTGGGCAGGAGCGGGAGGAAAGGCAGCAGCAGCGAGGCGCCGGCCATGCTGAACATGTTGCCGAAGTTGGCGCTCGTGGCCATCAACACGTACTTCAGCGTGTTGGCGAAGGTGGTCCGCCCCTCCCGTACGCCCGCGATCAGCACGTTCAGGTCCTTTTCCAGCAGCACGATGTCGGCGACCTCCTTGGCGACGTCCACGGCGCTTTCGACCGACAGGCCCACGTCCGCGGCGTGCAGCGCCGAGGCGTCGTTGATCCCGTCGCCGATGTAGCCGACCACGTTGCCCGCCTTGCGCAAGGCCAGGATGATGCGCTCCTTCTGGTTGGGCTCCACCTCGGCGAAGACGTCCACCTGGCCGACCCGGGCGAGGAGCGCCCCGTCACTCATCCGCCTCAGCCCATGTCCCGAAAGCACCCGGGCGCCACCGAGCCCGATCGCGCGCGCCACGGTGGCGGCCACGAGTGCGTTGTCCCCCGTGATGACCTTGAGATCGACGCCGAGCTCGCGCAGCCGGCCGACGGTCGCCTCGATGCCGGGCTTGGGTGGGTCGGAGAACAGGATGAAGCCGACGAAGCTCATGCCGGCTTCGCTCTCCTTGCCGATCCTGGCTTCAGTGCCTGGCCGCCTGCAGGCGATGCCGAGGGTGCGCTGGCCATCGCCGCTGTACCGGACGTACTGCGCCTCGATCTGTTCCCGCACGCTCTCCAGCGGTATCGGGGCTCCCGCCGCGGTCTCGGCGGTGGTGCACACCTCCAGTATCTGGGCCAGGGCCCCCTTGGTGATCATCAGGTGGCCTTCGGGGCCGGCCGCGAGGATGGAGAGGCGCTTGCGGAGGAAGTCGTAGGGGACTTCGTCCAGCTTCTTCCAGCCCGAGATGTCGATGCTGCCGTGATTGCGGATCGCGGCATCGATGGGGCTCGGGAAGCCCGTCTCGAAGGAGGCGTTCAGGTAGGCGTAGAGCAGCGCCCGATCGCTCGCCTGTCCGTCCAGGTCGTTGGCGGACTGGAGCGTGACGGCCCCCTCAGTGATGGTGCCGGTCTTATCCGTGCACAGCACGTTCATGCTACCGAAGTTCTCGATCGAAGCCAGGCGCTTGACGATGACCTTCTGCTCGGCCATGCGGCGCGCGCCGTGAGCGAGGTTGATGCTGACGATCGCCGGAAGGAGCTGCGGGGTCAGGCCCACGGCCAGCGCCATCGAGAACAGGAAGGAATCGAGAACGGGGCGGTGGAGGTAGACGTTGAAGGCGAAGATGCCGATCACCAGCAGCAGGGTCACCTCCAGGAGCAGATAGCCGAAGCGCCGCACCCCGCGCTCGAAGTCGGTCTCGGGAGCGCGCAGCTTGAGGCGTTCCGAGACGGCGCCGAACTCCGTATCCCTTCCGGTCGCCACCACCACCGCCGTGGCCGTGCCGGAAACCATGTGGGTGCCCATGAAGACGGCGTTCGTCCGCTTGGCGAGCGGCGTACCGGCGTCCAGGACCGAGACGGACTTCTCGACCGGGAACGTCTCGCCGGTGAGGGTGGCCTCGTCCGCGAAGAGGTCTCGCGCCTCGAGGAGCAGGCAGTCGCCCGGGGCCGTGGCGCCGGCCGAGAGGAGCACGACGTCGCCGGGCACGACGTCGGTCAGGGGAACGTCGTGCGGCGCGCCATCCCGCAGCACGCGGGTCTTGACTTCGACGAGCGAGAGGAGCTTCTCCACGGCTCCCGCCGCCCCCCGCTCCTGCCAGAACCCCAACAGGCCGCTGGCCGCCACGATGACGAGGATGATCGCGGCGTCGGTGTTATCGCGCAGGAAGACCGAGATCACGGTGGCGCCGAGGAGCATGAGCACGATGGGGCTCGAGAACTGCGATAGGAGGAGCGTCAAGGCGTCCGTGCGCTTCTTGGGCGATAAGCGGCGGCCCGCGCAGCGCTTCGCGCGGTCGGCGGCCTCGGCCGCGGAGAGGCCGCCTGGGGCGGTCTCGAACCGTCTCAGGACCTCCGCGGCGGGTACGCTCCAGAAAGGTGGAAGTTGCGGCTCCATCCAAGCTCATTCTCGCCCCGGTGCCCGAGGGAGTTCAAGCTACGCGCGAGCCGGGGCCGGACCTCAGGTGCGGGGTTAGAATGTCGGCCCTCGCGAACGGAGCGCGCCATGCAGGATTACGAGAAGCTCGGCGTCTTCTATCTCGGCCGCGTCTACGACCCCGCCGCGGGGCGGCGCAAGGACGATTTGCTCCTCTACGACTCGCGCGATCTCCTGACGCACGCGGTCTGCGTCGGCATGACCGGGAGCGGAAAGACCGGGCTCGGCCTGGCGCTGCTCGAGGAGGCGGCGATCGACGGAATCCCAGCCATCGCCATCGATCCGAAGGGGGACCTCGGCAACCTCCTCCTGACGTTCCCCGGCCTCGCCCCCGCCGACTTCCTGCCATGGATCGACGCGGAGGAAGCGTCGCGGCAGGGGATCTCCCCCGGAGATCTCGCGTCGAGCACCGCCGAGAGATGGCGGAAGGGGCTCGCGGACTGGGGCCAGGCCCCCGCGCGCATCGCGCGCTTCCGCGATGCCGTCGACGCGGCGATCTACACGCCCGGCTCCTCGGCGGGGATCCCGCTCTCGGTGCTCCGCTCGCTCGGCCCCCCGCCGCCTCCCGCGGCGCTCGACGAGGACGCGGCGAGCGAGCGGATCACGGCGACGGTGTCCGGGCTCCTCTCGCTGGTCGGCGTCGAGGCGGACCCGATCAGGAGCCGCGAGCACATCCTGGTCTCGAACGTCCTCGACCGTGCCTGGCGGGAGGGAAAGGACCTCGGGATCGGCGACCTGGTGCGGCAGATCCAGTCGCCGCCGCTCGAGCGCGTGGGCGTCGTGGATCTCGAGTCGTTCTTCCCTGCGAAGGAGCGCCAGGCGCTCGCGATGGCGTTCAACAACCTTCTGGCGTCCCCGCGGTTCGCGTCGTGGATGGAAGGGGAGCCGCTCGACGTCGGACGGCTGCTTTACACTCCCGGCGGGAAGCCTCGCCTCGCGGTCCTCTCCATCGCCCACCTCTCGGATACGGAGCGGATGTTCTTCGTCACGCTGCTCCTCGGCGAGGTGATCGCGTGGATGCGGTCCCGCCCGGGAACCACGTCGCTGCGCGCGATCCTCTACATGGACGAGGTGTTCGGGTACTTTCCTCCGACGGCGAACCCTCCGAGCAAGACCCCGATGCTCACGCTCTTGAAGCAGGCCCGCGCGTACGGCCTCGGGGTGGTGCTCGCCACACAGAACCCGGTCGATTTGGACTACAAGGGGCTCGGGAACGCCGGGACGTGGTTCCTGGGTCGGCTCCAGACCGAGCGGGACAAATTGCGAGTGCTCGACGGGCTCGAAGGAGCGTCCGCGGCGTCGGGGAGGGGATTCGACCGCGCACGGATCGACCGGATGCTCTCGGGCCTCGGCAACCGCGTATTCCTGATGAGCGACGTTCACGAGGACGCGCCGGTGCTGTTCGAGAGCCGATTCACGCTCTCGTACCTCGCCGGACCGCTGTCGAGGGCGCAGATCCAGACGCTGATGGCGCCCCGGAAGGACAGCGCCGCACCCGTCACTGCGGCGGCGGTCACCGGCGGTACCGCCGTCTCCGAGGTGTCCCGCTCGCTCGCGCCCGCGGCCGCGGCGCTCTCCGGCAGCGAGCGCCCGCTGCTTCTCCACGACGTGCCGGAGAGGTTCCTCGCGCCGCGTGGGGAGCCGGTCGTCTACCGACCGGGCCTCCTCGGCACGGCCAAGGTGCACTACGTGGACGCGAAGGCCGGGATCGACCTCTGGGAGGACGTGGCGGTGGTGGCGCGTCTCGGGGGCGAGGTCCCGCCCGACCCGTGGGAGGGCGCGGAGGCTTCGGCCCGACGATCTCTCGACGTGCTCGAGGAGCCGCCCTCGGGCGCTTCGTTCGCGTCGATCCCTGCCGAGGCGGCGAAGCCCAGGAGCTACGCCGCCTGGAGCAAGAAGCTCGCCGAGTCGCTCTACCGCGGTCGCTCGGTGGAACTCCTGCGCTGTCCGGCGCTCACGCTCGTGTCGAGTCCCGGCGAGAGCGAGGGGGACTTCCGCGTCCGCGTCGCGGAGGCGGACCGCGCGCGGAGGGACGGCGACGTCGATCGGCTGAGGAAGACCTACTCGCCGCGGCTCGCGGCGCTTGAGGAGCGGATCCGGCGGTCCGAGGAGCGGGTCAGGCGGGAGCGGGCGCAGGTCCAGCAGCAGACCGTCGCGACGGCGATCTCGGTGGGCGCCACCGTGCTGGGTGCCCTGTTCGGCAGAAAGGTCCTGAGCGCCGGAACCCTCGGTCGCGCGACCACCGCCGCCCGAGGCGCCGGCCGCGTCGCGAGCGAGAGGCAGGACGTCGCGCGGGCGAGCGAGAGCGTCGAGGCGCTCCGGCAGCGCCTCTTGGATCTCCAGTCCGAGTTCGACGGGGAGGTGGCGGCCCTCGCGGCGGGAGGCGACCGAGCGGCCGTCGAGAAGGTCGCCGTCCGTCCCAGGAAGTCCGACCTCATCGTCGAGCAGGTTCTGCTGTTGTGGCTGCCCTGACCTCGCGCTCCCCGGCCGATCGCGCCGCGATGAACTGGGTCGTGCGGAAGCTCGCGCGCCGGTACGAGACCACGCGTTTCAAGGACGCGAACGGCCCGGATCCGTTCCGGATCCTGATCGGGTGCGTCCTCTCGCTGCGCACGAAGGACGAGGTCACGTACCCCGCGACGGAGCGGCTCTTCGCCCGCGCGAAGGGCCCGGCGGCCATGCTCGCGCTCCCCGCCCGGACCATCGCGAGGCGGATCTATCCGGTCGGCTTCTACCGCAGGAAGGCCGTCCAGATCCGGGGGATCAGCCGGAGGCTGCTCGAGCGGCACGGCGGCCGCGTTCCCGACACGATCGAAGAGCTGCTCGAGCTGCCCGGGGTCGGACGGAAGACCGCGAACCTCGTGGTGACCCTCGGGTTCGGCAAGCCCGGGATCTGCGTCGACACCCACGTCCACCGGATCTCGAACCGGCTGGGGTGGGTCGAGACGAGGCACCCCGTCGAAACCGAGGAGGCGCTGCGCGAGGTGCTGCCCCGGCGGCACTGGATCCCGATCAACGAGATCCTGGTCCGGCACGGGCAGCGGGTCTGCAAGCCGGTCTCGCCGCTCTGCTCCGAGTGCCCGGTCTCCCTCGACTGCCCGAGGGTCGGCGTCGCCCGGCATCGGTAGCGGTATTGCCGGGCCGCTAGAACGCCATCAGGACCAGTACCTGCGCCAGGACGATCTTCGCGATCAACGCGACCGGGTAGACCGCGGCGTACGAGACGTTGGGGTGGTCGGACCCCGTGTGCGCGTTGGCGAAGGCCAGCGCGGCGGGCTGGGTGTGGATCCCCGAGAGCATCCCGAACGTCGAGATCATGTCGTAACCGAAGACCCGGTAGGCGAGGAACACGATCAGCAGCGACGAGACCAGCGTCACCGACGCGCCGACGAGGAGGAGCACGAGCCCCTGGCTCTGGAACGTGTGCACGAAGCTCCCGCCGGCCCGGGTCCCGACGCCGGCCAGGAAGAACAGGATCCCCAGCTGGCGCATGGTGAGGTTCGCGTTGGGCGGCATGGTCCAGACGATCGGCCCGGTCCGCCCGAGCCGCCCCAGGATGAGCGCGACCACGAGCGGTCCCCCGGCGAAGCCCAGCGTGACCCTCTGGCCGCCGGGAAGAGGGATCGGGACGGTGCCGAGGAGGACACCGAGAATCATGCCGAAGCTGAACGAGAGGAAGTCCGCCTCGGAGTAGTCCGTCATCGGGTTGCCGACGACCTCGGTCGCCCGGTCCAGGAAATCCTTGTCGGTCACGATCCGGACCTGGTCGCCGAACTCGAGAACGGTCTCGGGGTGCGGCGTGATCTGGACCCCACCGCGGCGGATCCGGCTGACGATCACCGGGTGGCCGACGGCGTCGGAGAGCCTCGCCGCGGCCGTTCCCGCGACCTTCCGGTCGAGCACCAGGAGGTCCCGGTACTCGATGCCCGGGGACAGTCGTTCGACCTGCTCCTGAACCAGCGGGCCGATCAGGAGCTCCGCCTTGCGCACCGCCTCCGGTGATCCCACGCCCACGAGGACGTCCCCGAGGTTCAGGACGCGTTCCGGGACCACCAGGTCGACGCTCGAGCCGCGCTTCAGGCGGGTGAACACCATCCCGGTGACTTCCGTCGCCAGCGATTCGCCGTAGGTCTTACCCACGATCTGCGGGTTCGTCACCCGCACCTCGCGGCTCAGGAGCTCCTCCGAGCCCATCCCGCTGGAGCGCACCGCCCTCTTCCGCTCCGACTTGAGGTCGATCCTCGCGAAGCGTGTCGAGAGCTGCATGACGATGATGAGCCCGGCGACCCCGAGGGGGTAGGCGATGCTGTACCCGACGGTCGGCCCGTCCAGGGCCAGCCGCCTCGACGTCTCGTCGAGGGGTGCGCCGGCGAGGCTGCTCCTCAGCGCCTCGACCGCGGCGGCGAGCGCCGGGGTGTTGGTGAGGCTGCCGCAGAACAGGCCGGAAGCGACCGGCGCCGGCACGTGAAGCGCCCGGGCGGCGGCGACGGTCAAGGCGGCGGCGATCACCGTCGAGACCAGGGCCAGGGAGGTGATCTTCAGCCACTGGCGCCGGAAGAGGTTGAAGAATATCGGCCCGGACTGGAGGCCGACGGTGTAGACGAACACGATCAGACCGAGGACGTAGATCACCTCCGGGATCGCGAACCGCGGGTCTGCGGCTCCGAACCCGAGGCCGACGAAGAGGACTGCGGCGATCCCGAGCCTGAACCCGCCGATCTTGAGGTTGCCGAGGAAGTAGCCGAGCCCGACGACGGTGAACAGGAGCACCACCGGCTGCGTCGCGAGGAGGTCGTAGAATCGAACCATGGCGTATCGCCGCCGGCAGCGCCGACGGCGGGCCGGTGAGGATACCGCACCGCTCCCGCGCCCTGCCAGGTCGGGGGCCGCCCGTCACTTCAGCTGGAATTCGACACGGACGCTGAAGTACACGCGGACCGGCCTCCCGTTCTGGAGCGCCGCCCGGTACTTCCACTGCCGGACCGCGTCTTTCGCCGCGTCGGTGAAGAGCGGGCTCGAGGCCCTGAGCACCGCCACGTCCTCGACGTTCCCGTCCTCGCCGATCACGGCCTGCAGCAGCACGAACCCCGGAAGCCGGGCCGCCCGCGCCGCCGCGGGGTAATCGGGCTGCACCTTGCGGAGGAGCACCGGTGCCACCATGTCGGGCGTGACGTCGAGCGGCCCCGACGGCGGAGCCGGCTCGACGCGCTCGCCGACGCCCTTTCCTCCGGAGCCCAGACCGTCGCCCCGGCCGTTCGGGACGCCCCACGGCCAGCCGGGTCCGCCGACGCCGGCGCCGCCGATGCCGTGCAGGTCGAGACCCGGCACGGCCTCGTCCATCGTCTCCTCCGGCCGGTCCGGCGATGGCGCCTGGGGTGGCGCCTCCCGGGGCTGAACGATGTCGTGGGGCACGGGAGCTTGCCGCCGGGGGACGACCAACGGCGCCCTGCCTCCGGGACCTCCCTCCCCGAGCGGCGGATCGGAGCGGGGCCCGATGATCACGCCGATCTGCTGGTTCCAGAAGGGGCTGTCGATGTCGGGGACCTTCTGGAGCATCAGGAGCGACGTCGCTACGATCCCTCCGACCACCAGGAAATGCATCGAAGCTGCCACGGGGTAGGGCCAGACCGCCCGCGCGCGGGCACCGCTTCTCCGGGTCTCGAGCATCGTGTCGAACATGCGGGCCCTCCTTTCGTCGGACCTCCTGGTAGTTGGATAGGACTCAAGCCAGGAAGTTCCAAGGGATTGAGACCGTACGCGCTGTGTGGACGCAGCGGCGCCGGGCAGGCCCGGCGGGATGCGGCGACAGCCGCAAATCGCTGCAAAGACCCTCTATAATGGCGCCGTGATCCTCGCTGGCGACGTCGGCGGAACCAAGACGATCCTCGGACTTTTCTCCCGCCGGGGGCGCCGGCTCGTCGCGTCCCGCCAAGGGACGTTTCCCAGCGCCACCAACCCGTCCCTCGAGGCGATCGTCGAGGCGTTCCTGGCCGAGGGCAGCGAGCGGGTGACCGCCTGCGCGATCGGCGTCGCGGGTCCCGTGATCGGGGAACGGACCGAAGTGGTGAACCTGAGCTGGTCCGTGGATGCGCGGAAGGTCGCCCGGCTGCTCCGCCTGAAAAAGGTCCACCTCCTCAACGATCTCGAGGCGACCGCCTGGGGTATCTCCGCCTTGCCGAAGGGAGGAACCCTCGGCCTCACGACTGGGTTGCGTCCGCGTCCAGGGAACGCAGCGCTCCTCGCGGCCGGGACCGGCCTCGGCACCGCGATCCTGTTCTGGGATGGGCGTCGCCACTGGCCGGCGGCGAGCGAGGGGGGCCACGTGGGTTTCGCGCCGAGGGACGAGGAAGAGATCGAGCTGCTGCGATACTTCCTGCGGCGCCATGGCCGCCTCAGCCTGGACCGGCTCGTCTCCGGTCCCGGCCTCAGGGGGATCTGCGACTTTCTCCTGGAGTCCGGCCGCGGGGCGGCCTCGCCCGTCATCGCCGCCGCGCTGGCGGCCGGCGATCCGAGCGCCGCGATCGCGGCGGCCGGCCTTCGAGGCGAGGACGCGACCGCCGAGCGCGCCCTCGATTGGCTCGTATCGCTCTACGGCTCGGCCGCCGGCGACCTGGCCCTCGTCGCCGGGGCGGTCGGGGGCGTCTGGGTCGGAGGGGGGATCGCCCCCAAGATCCTTCCGAGGCTACGATCGGGGGCCTTCCTTCGTTCCTTCCGGTCCAAGGGAAGGCTATCCCACTTCCTCGAGCGGATCCCGGTGCGCGTGATCCTGGAGCCGCGCACGGGTCTCCTGGGTGCGGCCGTGCGCGCCGCCCAGGGAGTCCCGGGATCGCTCCTGGCGTCCTCGATGGGACGCCCGAGGTGACGTGATGCACGCCGCTCCTGATCCCGAGCTCGCCCGCGACGCCGTGGACACGCTCAAGTTCCTGGCGGTGGACGCCGTCGAGAAGGCGAAATCGGGGCATCCTGGAATGCCGATGGGGGCCGCGGATGTGGCCTTCGTGCTCTGGGGCCGCTTCCTCAGGTACGACCCCACGGCCCCCGACTGGCAGGACCGCGACCGCTTCGTGCTGTCCGCGGGGCACGGGTGCATGTTGCTCTACGGGCTCCTCCACCTCGCCGGCTACGACCTTCCGATGACCGAGATCCAGGCCTTCCGGCAATGGGGAAGCCGCACGCCGGGGCACCCCGAGTTCGGCCACACCGTCGGGGTCGAGGCGACGACCGGTCCCCTCGGTCAGGGGATCGGGAACGCGGTGGGGATGGCGCTGGCGGCGCGGATGCTCGCGGCGCGGTTCAACGCCGACGACTTCAAGCCGGTGAACCATCGAGTCTTCGTCCTCGCGAGCGACGGGGACATGATGGAGGGAATCTCTGGGGAGGCCTCGTCGCTCGCGGGCCACCTCATGCTCTCCCATCTCGTGGTCCTCTACGACGACAACCGGATCACGATCGAGGGCAAGACCGACCTCGCGTTCTCCGAGGACGTCGGCCGCCGCTACGAGGCGTACGGCTGGCACGTGGTGCGCGTGGACGGCCACGACCACGAGGCGATAGCGCTGGCTCTCGATGGCGCACTCGCGGAGGACGCGCGCCCCTCCCTGATCGTCTGCAGGACCCACATCGCGCATGGCGCCCCCACGAAGCAGGACTCCGCGTCGTCCCATGGGTCGCCCCTCGGCCCCGACGAGGCGGCCGGCGCGAAGGAGAAGGCGCGCTGGCCCGTCTCGCCGCCGTTCCTCGTGCCGGAATCGGTTCGCTCCTTCTGGAAGGCGCGCGCCGCCGAGGGGGCCGCGCTGCGCACCGCGTGGGAGGCGCGGTTCGCCGAGTGGCGCTCGAGCCATCCCGAAGGGGCCGCGCTGTGGGACGCGCTCGCCGGCCGCCGCGTTCCCCCCGATCTCACCGCCAAGCTGCTCGAGACGGCGCCGGCGGGAGCCGCGGCGACCCGCGAGCACTCCTCCGCGGTGCTCCAGAGAGCGGCGGATCTCATGCCCGCCCTGGTCGGGGGATCGGGCGATCTCGCTCCGTCCACACTGACGATCATCAAGGGCGCCAAGTCGGTGGCGCCCGGCGAGTACGGCGGAAGGAACCTCCACTTCGGGATCCGTGAGCACGGCATGGGCGCGATCCTCAACGGGATCGCCTATGACGGGAGGTTCCGGCCGTACGGCTCGACGTTCCTGGTGTTCTCGGATTACATGCGCCCGTCGATCCGTATCGCCGCATTGGCCAGGCTGCCGGTCGTGTACGTGTTCACGCACGACTCGATCTTCGTCGGGGAGGATGGTCCCACTCACCAGCCGATCGAGCACGCCGCCGCGCTGCGGCTGATCCCGAACCTGCGGCTGATCCGGCCCGCGGACGGCTACGAGACGGCACTGGCGTGGGGGATGGCGCTGGAGCGGACCGAAGGGCCGACCGCGCTCCTGCTGAGCCGCCAGAAGCTCCCGCCGATCGTGCGCGATGCCGCGGGAGACCTCGCAGACCCCAGGAGGGGGGCGTACCTCGTCGGCCGCAGCGACCGCCCGGACGCAGTGATCGCGGCGACCGGCTCCGAGCTCCACCTCGCGGTCGGCGCGCGCGAGCTTCTGTCCAAGGAGGGGAAGAGAGTCGACGTGGTCTCGGTTCCCTGTCTCGATCTGTTCCTGGAGCAGGATCCGGCCTTCCGCGCTCGGCTCTTCCCGAAGGACGTGCCGGTCGCGACCGTCGAAGCCGGCCGCACGGACCCGTGGAGGGTGCTGGCGGGACCGGACGGCCTGACCCTGGGGATCGACCGGTACGGCGCCTCGGCACCCTACCCGATCCTGGCGGAGAAGTTCGGGTTCACCGCGGAAAGCGTCGCGGCTCGGGTGCTCGACTGGCTGAGGTGAGACGGGGATGCTCGAACGCCGGCTTTTCGTGCATGATGCACTGCAACGGGAGACACAACTCATGAGTGGAGGAAAGGAGGACGGAATGTTTTCGTCGAAGGGGGCGCTCGTTTTCCTTGCGTGTTCGGTGGCGCTGCTGGCGACGGCGGCGCCGATGCCGGCCCGTGCGGCGGAGGACTATCCGAACGACATCGCGGTCATGGTGGGCGTCTCGCGTGCGGACAAGCACCTGACGGACCCGCAGGCCAGCCCGGAGTTGGGGCCGGTGGGCGTGATCCGATACTCCCGCCTGTTCACCGAGCATGTCGGGAGCTTCGTCGACATGGCGTGGACCGGGTTCGGGGGAGGAGCAACCAAGCCGCACACCGGCATCGCCACGGCCCGGCTCGGGGCCGAGTGGCTCACCGCGTGGCGTGACGACTGGCGCTGGTCATTCACGGCCGGTGCCGGATGGATGGGGGTTCACCCCAACCACGAGGACGGCGTGAGCCGCGGGATCATCTCGGCGGGCTTCGGGCAGCGCCATGCGGCGGGCGACCGGGGGAACTTCCGCTGGGAGATCCGGGCGGATCGCAGCGTCACCGACGCCGGGTTCGGCGGCAGCTCCCTGACGATCTACGACGCCCTGGTCGGATGGTCGTGGGGCTTCGGCGGGGCGCCCAAGGACACCGACGGCGACGGGGTCATCGACCGCAAGGACAAGTGCCCGAATACCCCGAGGGGCGCCGTCGTGGACGCGAGAGGGTGCCCGCTGGACAGCGACGGCGACGGCGTGTTCGACGGGCTGGACAAGTGCCCCGACACGCCGAAGGGAGTCCAGGTGGATTCGGCCGGGTGCCCTCTCGACAGCGACGGCGACGGCGTGCCGGACTACCTCGACAAGTGCCCGAGCACCCCGAAGGGGGCGAGGGTCGACCGTACCGGGTGCCCTCTCGACAGCGACGGCGACGGCGTTCCGGACTACCTCGACAAGTGCCCCGACACGCCGAGAAGCGTGAAGGTCGACCGGACCGGCTGCCCTCTCGACAGCGACGGCGACGGCGTGCCGGACAACGTCGACAAGTGCCCCGATACCCCGAGAGGCGTGCAGGTCGACGCGAGCGGCTGTCCGCTTCCGCCGCCGCCGACCCACACCACCCAGCCGATCTTCGAGGAAGGCAAGCGGAGCCTGGTGCTCGAGGGGGTCAACTTCGAGTACAACAGCGCGAAGCTGACCGCGGCGTCCGAAGCGGTGCTCGACAAGGTCGCCGCGTCCCTCGTGGACTGGAAGGAAGTGAACGTCGAGGTGGACGGGCACACCGACGGCCGCGGGGGCGACGCGTACAACCTGAAGCTGTCGCAAGCGCGCGCAGAGGCCGTCCGCGACTTCCTGGTCTCGAAGGGCGTTGCCGCGTCCCGGCTCGCGGCCAAGGGCTTCGGCAAGACCCGGCCGATCGCGGACAACAAGACCGACGCTGGCCGCGCGAAGAACCGCCGCGTCGAGCTGACGAGGACCAACTGATCGTCGCACGCTAGGAATCGAGGGAAGGGCCCCGGGGGAAGCACCCCGGGGCCCACCTTGGTCCCCGTTCACTCCGTGAAGAAGTGCGTCCGGAGTTCGTCCTCCGGGACGAACCGGCACGCTTGCCGGAAGATCGCGTGCACGGTTCCACGGGACAGGACCCTGTGGAGCGGCACCGTCAGAACCTGAGTCTCGCCGGCCGGAGTGCTCCGGCGGAGCTTGGCGTGGCTGCCACGCACCGATGCGACCTCGAAGCCGAACGATCGCAGCGCGCCGAGGACCTGGCGGGCGGTGAGCGACCTAATCCGCGGGGGCATCGGCAGGACGAGGCAGCGGGTAGGTGATCGTCACTCGCGGAGAGGGAGACAGGCCCCACGCCCGAAGGTCCTCGCCCTCGAGGTGAAGGCCGATCGCCTCCTCGAGGTTGGCCACCACCTCGTCCAGAGTCCTGCCCTGGGTGACCACCGCGACCTCGAGACATTCGGCGGTGTACATTCGCCTGTCCCGGCGTACGACAGCGTGGATCGTGTCGCTGAGCGAGACACCCGCGGAGGCACCGTATGCCGGGGACGGCTCCGCGACGTGCGACGCGGCCTTCGCCGACGGCTTGCGACCAGGCTCCCGCCGGTACGGGGGCTCGAGGGAATAGACGCCGCGCTGCACCCGGCGAAAGTAGGGGGGCCGATCGGCGTGATGCGCCGGCGCGTTGACGCAGCATCGGCTCGCAACGTGGGTCCTCACCCCTCCTTCGTTGAGGTGGGGAAGGACGCGGACCACGTCGCGGACGAGGAAGGTCCAGCTCCCGGACTCGCGGCACAGCCGCCGTACCACCCGCAGGATCTCTTCGTGAATGGGCACGAATGAATCTCCAGACCTCAATGTACAAGTGAACAAGTGAATATTCAAGTACGGTTCGCCAGGGTCTTACGGAACCCGTGTTCAGGCGAGCCGGCTCTGCCTTGACGGGTCCGACCGCCGGGCAGTAGGCTTGCCCCGCGGAAGACCTTGAAGGAACTAGACTTTCCCGCGTCGAGCGACGAGAGACATCACGATGACGAGATCCGCCAAGACGAAGAAGCCCGGCGCTGCGTCCGATATGATGGTCGGTCCGATCGCGCGCCTCGTACGTTCGGCGGGGTTCCTCCTGTTCGTCGCGCTCTCGATCGCCGGGTGCGCCCACCGCGAAACGGTGGTCACGAGGTACACGATGACGCCCTCCGCCTCCCGCTCCTGGGTCGGCGTGCGAGTGGAGGACGTCCTGGAGCGGTGGGGCCAGCCGGCCGAGAAGGCTCCCGACGGCGAGGGCGGGACGATCCTGACCTACAAGACGAAGCCCAAGGTGGAGATCTCGACCCGTGCCTCGGAGCCGGGCACGATGCGCAACGCTGGCGAGCCCGGATCGGGCTACCCCCCGATGGCCGGAAACGAGCTGGAGACCAGGACCCCGCCGAAGCCATCGGCGACCTTCTACGTTTCCGCCAAGGGGATCGTGTACCGCTACACCTTCAGCCCCGAGTTCCTGGCGAGCGGGAAGGCTCCCGAGCCTCCGCTTCCCGCGGAGAAAGAGACCGGGCCATGACCTCCGACAGGTTCGTGGCGTCCGTCGTGCTCGCGCTCGTCCTCCCGGCCCTCGAGGCGTGGTCCGCCCCGCCGGCGCCGCCACCGAACGTGCGGATCACGATCGAGGTGGGGCGGCTCGACGGCGGCAAGAAGGCGCCGGTCGGCCATTACGAGATGGTGGTGTCGAGCGGCGACGAGAACGCGAAGCTCCTCGTCGGGACCCGCATGCCGATCCCGACCTCGACCAGCCAGCAGGCGAACGCATCCGGCGGCGACACGCCCGTCCAGGTCACCTCGTTCACGTATCAGAACGTCGGCCTCACCGCGGACCTTCGCGTCGTCTCCGCCGATTCCGCCCGCATCCGTGTCAGTGGAACCATCGAGGCGAGCTTTCTGAGAGGCCCGGTTCCCGAACACCCCACCCAAGGCGGCCCGGCGGTGGGGACGGTGAGCCACGCCGTGGACGTGTCCTTGAGGCCGGGAACTCCGACGAGGATCGTCGCGGTGGAAGAGGCCGGGGCGGGATCGTTCTACCTGGAGATGACGGCGGACCCGGTCGACTGACGGACCGCAGTCCTCGTGGGTCCTGGGGTCTCTTCGCGTCGAGACGGCTAAGGCTAACCTTCCAGCGTCGAGATGTCCCCCTCCGGCAAGCCGAGCGCCCGCGCCTTGAGCACGCGACGCATGATCTTGCCCGATCGGGTCTTCGGCAGGGCATCGACGATATCCACCTTCGCCGGCCGCGCGATCGGTCCGATCTCGTGGCCGACGTGCTGGATCAGCTCCTCGCACAGCTCGGGCGAGCCGGCGAAGCCCGCCTTGAGCATCACGAACGCGTGGATGACATTCCCCTTGACCTCGTCGGGCAGGCCGATCGCCGCCGCCTCGGAGACCGCGCGGTGGCTCACTAGCGCCGACTCGATCTCGGCGGTCCCCAGCCGGTAGCCGGAGACCTTGATCACGTCGTCCACCCGGCCGATGATCCAGAAGTAGCCGTCCTCGTCGATCTTCGCGGAGTCGCCGGTCACGTACTTGCCGGGATAGGTGGACCAGTACTGCTTCACGTACCGCTCGGGATCCTTGTAGAGTCCGCGGAGCATCCCGGGCCAGGGCTTGGTGATGACGAGCTTCCCCTCCTCGCCGGGAGCGACCTGCTTGCCGTCGTCGTCCACGATCTCGGCCTCGATCCCGGGAAACGGCTTGGTCCCGGAGCCGGGCTTCAGCGGGAACGAGGGGACCGGCGCGATCATGAAGCCGCCGGTCTCGGTCTGCCACCAGGTGTCGATCACCGGGCAGCGCTCCTTCCCGACGACCCGGTGGTACCAGCGCCACGCCTCGGGGTTGATCGGCTCGCCGACGGAGCCAAGGAGCCGGAGCGTGGAGAGGTCGTGCCGGTTCACCCACGACTCGCCGAAGCGCATCAGGCCGCGGATCGCGGTGGGAGCGGTGTACAGGACGGACACGCCGTATTTCTCCACGATCCGCCACCAGCGGTCGGGGTAAGGATGGGTGGGCGCGCCCTCGTAGATGATCTGCGTCGCGCCCAGGATCAAAGGCGCGTAAACGATGTAGCTGTGTCCGGTGATCCAGCCCGGATCCGCCGCGCACCACCAGCGGTCCTCAGGCCTCAGGTCGAAGCAGTACTGCATGGTCGCGCTGATGTGGACCTGATACCCGCCGTGCGTGTGCACGATGGCCTTGGGCTTCCCGGTGGTCCCCGAAGTGTACAGGAGGAACAGCGGGTCCTCGGCGTCCATCACCTCGGTCGAGCACCGCTCGCCGTTGACCGGCCGGGCGATGGGGAGGCTCAGCAGGTCGTCGTAGTAGTAGTCCCGCTCCGCCTCCATGTTGACCGGCTGCCCGGTCCGCTTCACGACCACCACGTGCTCGACCACGCCGCAACGCTGGAGCGCCTCGTCCACGATGGCCTTGAGCGGAACGATTTTGCCGCGCATGTAGCCGCCGTCGGCGGTGACGACCACCCGGGACTCCGAGTCCTCGATGCGCTCGTGGAGCGACTCGACGGAGAACCCGCCGTACACCACCGAGTGCACCGCGCCGATCTTCGCGCAGGCGAGCATCGCGATGGGCAGCTCGAGGATCCGGGGGAGATAGATCGTCACCCGGTCCCCCTTTCGGACCCCCATGCTCTTGAGCACGTTCGAGAACTGGCAGACCTCGCGGTTTAGCGCGAAGTACGAGTACGTCTTGAGGGTCCCGTCCTCGCCCTCCCAGATCAGGGCGAGCTTGTTCTGCATCGGGGTGCCGAGCCAGCGGTCGAGCGCGTTGAGGACGACGTTGGTCTTCGCCCCGACGAACCACTGATAGAAGGGGGCCTTCGAGTCGTCGAGCACCTTCGACCACGGCTGGTACCACGCCAGGTCTCGGGCTCGCTCCTCCCAGAACTTCAGCGGATCGCGGGCGGCCTCGGTCCGGACGGCGTCGTAGTCCTTGACCAGGGCCTTCTCGACCACCGCCTTGGGGGGAGTCCAAATCGCCGAGACGTCCTTGTCCGAGGGCATGGAGAACCTCCGCGTTGCGGGTGGCCACGTCGCGCTGTCGGGTGGTTCCTCCGCGCGTCCTACCCAGTCGATCCCCTGAGCGAATCGGATTATTCTACACGAAAAGCGTCCCAATACGACGCAAACACAATCCGACCGACCTACTTTCCCTATCGAGAATGGAGAAACTTCGGTTTCTCGAATCGTCAACGATTCGGCGGCACCGCGCGGCGTGCCAACTTTTCGGGACCCGTCGACGTATTCTAGGGCAGGGGGTAGCATCGGGGTCAGCACCTCGCGCATCGCGACGAGCGGTCCGAGGAGGCCGGACGGTGAAGGTCAAGCTAGCGGTCATCCTGGTACTGGCGGCTCTCACGGTCGCCTACCGAGGCATGGCCGCCTACATGCGCTACTTCTCCCCTGACCTCCAGACGCGGTCGCCCTTCGAGACCGAGTACAAGAAGGGCGCGCTCACCGTGGCGAGGGTGGAAACTCCGTGCCCGCAACCGAAGGAAAAGCAGGTCGCCTGCTCGAACCATCCGCACCCGGGCGACCGGATCGTCGAGATCTACGACGGGAAGGGGCAAGGCGGGGCCGTGACCGGCGGCTTCACCTACGGGGCCTACCTCCGGCCGATCGGGAGCCGGGAATCCTGGAAGATGGTGGTGGACCGCCCGCTCCCTGACGGGACCCTGAAGCGGATGCCGCTCCAAATGGCGCCGGCGATCCCTCTCCGCTGGTCCGTCCGCGAGTGGCTGACCAACCTCGGGTTCGACGTGTACTTGCCGCTCCTGGCCATGTCCGCGGGCCTGTTCATCGGGGTGCTCCGGCCCGACAACCGGCAGGCGTTCCAGGCGGCGGTCGTGTTCCTGGGCTTCTCCGCGGTGTTCGGGACCGACGTGTCCCAATTCCCGGCCGGATGGAGGGAGATGGGGCTGATCCTGCGGGTGACCGCCGGCATCTTCTCGCCGTTCCTGATCCTGAGGTTCTTCCTCGAGTTTCCCCGTCGCTCCGTGATCGTCCGGAAGTTGCCTTGGCTGGTGCCGGCCTGTTTCGCGATTGCCTCGGTGGTATGGGGCGTCGGGCTGACGCTCCAGACGGCCGCGAGCTACTCGTTCCGCGCGTACGAGCGGATCGTCGAGATCCTGGGCGCGGGGAGGGTCACGGGCCACGCTCTCGCCTACGTGGGAACCGCTCCCGGCGCGGGGATGATCCTCCTCGCGCTGGTCGCGCTCGCTCTCAACACCGCACGCGCGGGGTCGAGGGACGACCGGCGCAGGCTGATTCTGATCTCGATCGGCGCAGTGGGGGGGCTCTTCCCGTGTCTGATCCTGTTCCTCTGGCCGTCGAAGGTGCCGACGGCGGTGCTGCTGATCACGCTCCCTTTGATCGGGCTCTTCCCGATCACGTTCGTCAGCGCGGTCGTGCGGCACCGGATCTTCGGCATCCGCCTGATCCTGCGACAGGGGCTCCAGTACGCGCTCCTCTCGCGGGGGTTCCTCGTGGTGGAAGGGGCGGTGATCTTCCTGGCCCTGTACTTCGCCGTGGGTCCGCTCCTGGTCCGTTACGTGCCGGACTCCGCGCAGAGCGTCGCGTCGGTCGGCATCGCGGCCGTCACCCTGGGGCTCGTCTTCGGCACCCAGCGCGTGAACCGGAGGATCATGCCGGTGATCGATCGGAGGTTCTTCCGCGAGGCGTACGACGCCCAGCAGATCCTGACCGCCCTGGTGAAGGCGTTGCGCCAGCTGGCCTCGCGCCCCGACCTCCTCCTCCAGAAGGTCGTCGACGAGATCTCCGTGGCGTTCCATCCCGATCACGTCGCGGTGTTCCTCACGGAAGAGCCCTGGCCGCACCTCTCGCCCGTCACGGGACCCGACGCGGCCTGCTGGATCGCCTGCGCGCCGCAGCGGACGGGAGCCCGGTACGCGCTGTACGTGCACCGCGCGCGCGCCCTGCCCGGCGTTCAGGGGGGCTGGCGGGAGAAGCTCGCGCCGGAGCCTGTGCGTTACAGCCGGACGCCGGTCGCGCGGCTCCTCGAGGGCTGCGTCGAAGGCGAGCCGGAGATTCTCGACGTGTTCCTCGCCGCGGGGCCGCGGGCCCCGAGGGACGAGGAACAGCCTCCCTCCCCGTGCCTCGAAGACACGGAGATGTTCGCGCGCTTCGACGCGCGAATCGTCGTTCCGCTGGCGACCCAGGGGAGGGCGCTCGGGTTCCTCCTGCTGGGACAGAAGCGCTCGGAGGAGCATTACGCGCGCCAGGACCGCGAGCTGCTGCTGGCCGTCGCCGAGCAGGTGTCCATCGCCCTCGACTACAGCCGGATGATCGAGGGGGTCGCCGAGCAGCAGAAGCTCGAGCGGGAGATCCAGATCGCCCAGGACGTGCAGGCGAAGCTCTTCCCCCAGGACCGGCCGGTGCTCCGGACCCTGCGATGCGCCGGCACCTGCCGGACGGCCCGCGGCGTCGGAGGGGACTACTTCGACTTCCTGCAGCTGGGCCCGGACCGACTCGGGATCGCCGTCGCCGACATCGCGGGCAAGGGGCTGTCGGCCGCGCTCCTCATGGCCAGCCTCCAGGCGCTGGTGCGGAGCCACGCGCCGGCGAACGCCCACGGCCTCGACGGCTTCGCAGGCGAGATCAACCGCCACCTCTGTGATTCCACCGACGACGCCCGGTTCGCCACGCTGTTCTTCGGCGTATACGACGACGCGACGCGTCGGCTCAGGTACGTCAACGCGGGGCACAACCCGCCGATCCTGCTTCGCCAACCCGGCGGGGCGGGGGACCGGGTGCGGAGGCTCCTCCCTACGGGGACCATTCTCGGCTGCTTCCCGGAGCGCTCCTGGCAGGAGCAGGTGGTGGATCTCGCGCCCGGCGACCTTCTCGTGGTCTTCTCCGACGGGATCGTCGAGGCGACGAACGCCGCGGACGAGCAGTTCTCCGACCCACGGCTCGTGAGCCTCGTGGAGCGGAGCGCCCACCTCGGGGAGGACGCGCTCGCCGCTCTCGTCATGGAAGAGGTCGGCCGATTCCTCGGAGGGGTACCTCCACAGGACGACATGACGCTGATCGTCGCCGGAGTCAGGTGACCGGCACCCGCCCGCGGATCCGGCCGCCGTCCCGGGAAGCTCAGCGGTGTGCTCGGAACGCTCCCGAGCCCGCTGCCGCCTCGTCCAGCAGGACCTCGACGGCTCCCGACTGGAGCGCGACGCGCTCGGCGGGATAGGGACTGGGGTGCGGCAGCCCGCCGAAAACCTCCGCGGCCGTCCATGCCTTGTCGGCCCCCACGATCTGGAACAGGACGCGCCTCGCCCCGCGGAGCGCCGGAAGGGTGAGCGTGATCCGCCCGACGGGGGGCGAAGGCGCGCGGACGACCGCGACCCAACGCGAGGTCTCGTCGAGTGCCGCCGTGCGCGGGAACAGCGAGGCGGTGTGGCCGTCCGCGCCCATGCCCAGGAGAACGAGGTCGAAGCTCGGCGCCTCCTCCCCTGGGAACAGCCCGCGAAGCTCCTCTTCGTACCGGGCGGCGGCGCTCGCCGGCTCGGGATCCTCCGCCACGATCCGGTGGACGGCGCCGGGGAGGACCGGGACGTGGCGGAGCAGGCTCTCGTCGGCGGCGTGGAAGTTGCTGTCGGGGTGGTCCGGAGGGACGCAGCGCTCGTCGCCGAACAGGACGATCGTCCTCCTCCACGGGACGACGCTCCTGACGTGCGGCGACGCCAGTATCGCGTAGAGGGCACGCGGGGTGCTCCCCCCCGCGAGCACCAGGGAGAAACGGCCTCGCGCGGCGACGGCGTCGCGCGCCGCGGCTTCCACGCGCTTCGCCGCCTCTTCGGCGACCGCGCGGGAATCCTCGAGGACGACGACGGAGACGCCACCCATGTCGCTCTCAGGACGCGGCGGCGCCGACGGCCTCGACGAGCGCCGCATCGAACAGCGGGTCGCGTGAGGTTCGCTCCAATTCGCGGCAGAGGAGCGAGGCGTCGTCGGGCTCGCCGAGCTTCAGCGTGGCCGGGAGGGGGCAGGTCCCCTCGATCTCGACGGTCAGCCTCACGATCTCCGACCCGGGGGAGATCCTCTCCGCCGAGAAGCGCGCCGGCGGCTTGCCGTCCGCCGCGTCGATCCGAACGGCACCGACGCCTCCGGTCCTGGCGGCGCCGTCGCGCGATACCTCCACCCGCACCTCGCGTCCGTCCCGTCGGCTCCACGTCCACGGACCCGCGCCGCGGGACCAACCGAGGCGCGCCGCGAGCCAGCCGGCGAGGTACGCGGCGGCGACGGTGGTGCCGCCGCGGCCCATCGGGCCGCCGGCGGCCAGCTCGACGCGTGTGATCCCGTCGAGGTGCCGGCGGGTGAGGGGCGAGTCGAAGAACGACGCCACCGCCTCGCGCCACCTCTCGAGACGCGTCCAGGCGAGATCGCCGGGACTTCCGCGCCAGGATTCGCGCCCGGCCAGAGCCGCGAGGTCCCGGAGCGCCTTCTCCGGCTCCGCATGGCGGGCGGCGTCGATCAGGAGGCGATCGGACATCCTCGCGAGCGGCTCCCAGAGCGGGTCCGGAGCGAGCGCCGCGCGGCGCCACCAGACGAACACCGGCGTGTCGGAGACCAGCAGTCGGAGGAGCGTCGACGGCACCAGCAGGAGCGAGGCACGCGCCGCCTCGAGCGTGACCTGCTCGCTGCAGACGAGGCTCCCACCCGGCCCGCGATGGCAGTGGGCCGACACGAACACCGCGAGCGGCTCGCCGGATGGCGCGTCCTCGCGCGCGCCGGAGACGACCAGCGCGCGTCCCGGGTGGTTCAGGGAGAGCAGCGCGATCGCCCGGGTCGCCTCGCGCGCATCCTCGGGGGTGTCGCAGGCGACGACGAGGTTCAGCATGGACGCCCGGACCACCGGGTGTTCCTCCGACGACGCGGCTCGCCACATCTCCCCGAGCTGCTTCTCGACCGACTCGACGTCGGCGACCATCGCGGGCCCCAGCTCTTCCATCAGAGCCTCCGCCACGAGCGCCCGTCGCGCTCGAGCAGCGAGTCCGACTCGGCCGGGCCCCAGGTCCCGGCGGAGTACGGCGCGGGGGTCCGGCCCGAGGCGCCCCAGCCGGCCTCGATCGCGTCGATCCACGCCCACGACGCCTCGACCTCGTCGCGACGGATGAACAGGGTCGGATCGCCGAGGATCGCGTCGAGCAGCAGCCGCTCGTAAGCTTCCGGCGGCTCCTGGCCGAAGGAGGTCCCGTACCGGAACTCCATGGCCACCGGCTGGATCCGCGGGTCGGGCCCCGGGACCTTCGAATCGAACCGTAGCGCGATCCCCTCGTCCGGCTGGATCCTGAGCGCGAGGTTGTTGGGATCGGGCACGGCAGCGCCACCGTCGAACAGGCGATGGGGGACCTGGCGGAAGGTCAGCGCGACCTCGGTCACGCGCTTGGGGAGGCGCTTGCCCGCGCGGAGGTAGAACGGCACGCCGGCCCATCGCCAGTTGTCCACGAAGACGCGGAGCGCCACGAAGGTCTCGGTTCGCGAGCCCGGGGGCACGCCGGGTTCCTCTAGGTACGCCGGGACCGGACTTCCGCCCGAGGCCCCGGCGCCGTACCGCCCGAGGACGGACTCCTCGGGTACGCGCTCCGGCACGACCGGTCGGAGCGCGCGGAGCACCTTGACCTTCTCGTCCCGGATCGCGTCGGCCTCGAGCGAGACCGGGGGCTCCATCGCCGTGAGGCAGAGGAGTTGGAACATGTGGTTCTGGACGATATCCCGCAGGATCCCCGCTTCTTCGAAGTACTCGCCGCGACCCTCGACTCCGAGGGTCTCCGCCACCGTGATCTGGACCTGGTCCACGTGCTCCCGTCCCCAGAGCGGCTCGAAGATGGCGTTGCCGAACCGGAAGACCATCAGATTCTGGACGGTCTCCTTGCCGAGGTAGTGGTCGATTCGGAAAACGTCCCGCTCGTCGAACGCCGCGTTGACCTCGACGTTGAGCGCGCGCGCGGACGCGAGGTCGCGGCCGAACGGCTTCTCCACCACGACGCGCGCGAAGCTCCCGCCCGGTCCCGGCCGGCTGAGCCCGGCGAGGGCGAGGTTCTTGACGATGGTCGGGCACGCCGACGGAGGTGTCGCCAGGTAGAAGAGGCGGTTCCCGCCGGTCCCGCGCTCGCGGTCGAGCCGCGCGAGGTGCTCCGCGAGGCGGGCGTACCCCTCGGCATCCTCGAAGCTCGCGGGGATGTACGAGATCCTCGGCGCCATCTCCTTCCAGAGGTCGAGATCGAGCGGCCGTCGCGAATGGCGGACGATCCCGTCGCGGATCGCGTCGGCGAACGCGGAGCCGCCCAGCGGCCTCCGCGCGACGCCGACCAGGGCGAAGCCGGCCGGGAGCAGCCGGTCGAGGTGGAGGTTGTAGAGCGCAGGCACGAGCTTCCGGCGGGTCAGGTCCCCCGAGGCGCCGAAGATGACCACCGAGCTAGGTCCTGCGGCCCGCTCCCGCCTCAGGCCGGCCCTCAGCGGATTCGGTTCGAGGAGGGCGTCCACGCCGTCACCCCGACTTCTTGACCGCGTGGCCGCCGAACTCGTTCCTGAGCGCGGCGATGACCTTGGCCGAGAACGACTCGTCCTGGCGCGAGGCGAAGCGCGCAAGGAGCGAGAGGGTGAGCGCCGGCGCGGGGACGTCGAGGGCGATCGCCTCCTCGACGGTCCAGCGGCCCTCGCCGGAGTCTTCCACGTATCCGCGGATCGTCATGAGCCGCGGGTCCTTCTCGAATGCGAGCTCCGCGAGCTCGAGGAGCCACGATCGGACGACGCTGCCGCGGTTCCAGAGGCGCGAGATCCGGGCGAGGTCATACGCGAACGGGCTTCGCGCGAGGATCTCGAATCCCTCCCCGTACGCCTGGAGCATCCCGTACTCGATCCCGTTGTGGATCATCTTGGCGAAGTGGCCCGATCCCGTGGGACCGGTATGGAGGTAGCCGCCCTCCGGCGCGAGATCCCGCAGGATCGGCTCGGCGCGGCGGAAGTCGGCATCGTCCCCCCCGACCATGAGGCAGTACCCGTTGTCGAGGCCCCAGATCCCTCCGCTCGTTCCCGCGTCGAGGAAACCGAGCCCCTTCGCCCCGAGCTCGGCGCCGCGGCGGATCGAGTCGTGGTAGTTGGAGTTGCCGCCGTCCACGACCACGTCGCTGCGGGCGAGGCGGGGAGCGAGATCCGCCAGGACTTCGTCCACGGTCGGCCCCGACGGGACCATGAGCCAGACGAGGCGCGGCGGAGCGAGGGCGCCCACCAGCTCGCCGACGCTCGCCGCCGGCTTCCCGCCCGCCCCCTCGAGCATCGCGAGCGATTCCTTTCCCTTCGCCGTCCCGGCGACCGCGTGGCCGCGACGGAGTAGGCGGGTCGCCATGTTGAGGCCCATCCTCCCGAGACCGATCATTCCGAGATCCATTCGATGCTCCTCCGAGTCCCGGCCGTTCCGCTCCTACTTTAACCCGGGTGCCGGATCGCGGGTCGCGGCCTGTACAAAACCGCCACGATCGGCACCATAATGGGGGTTCGCGGAGACCCCATGACCCTTCCGATCCCGTCGATCATCCTGGCGCTGGCGTTGGCGCTGCTGCTCGCCGCGCCGTTCGCGTTCCTCGCGGGACGGCGAGGCGGGCACCATCGAGGCATGCCCGGCTGGGTCGGGTTCTGGGTGTTCTTCGCGGGCCTGCTCGTGATCCTCTCGCGCGCGGCGCTGTGGATCTCGTTCCCCGTCCTCGGCGTGCTGATGTTCGTGGCGCTCCGGGAGTACTTCTTCCTCACGCCGGTGCGACCGCAGGACCGTTGGGCGATCCTGGCGACCTACCTCTCGATCCCGTGCGCGCTGGCCCCGGCGTTCACGGACAACCTCGCGCTGTTCGTCGCGGTGGTCCCCGTCGCGCTCCTGCTCGTGCTGCCGGTGCTCCTGGCGTTCGGTCCGCGGCAGCCCGGCCTCCTGGACTCCGTGGGACGCGTGCTGCTCGGCGCACTGTTGTTCGTGTTCGCCGCGGCCCATCTCGGCCTGATGGCGCACCAGCCGGACGGGAGGCTGGAGCTGTTCGCGATCCTCGTGCTGTTCGGCGAGCTTCCCCAGCGCGTCGCCGGCCGGCCGCGCCCCGGAAAGGAGCTGCGCCGACCGGCGATCGGGGTCGCGCTCGCGATCGTCGTCTGCGCCGGGATCGGCTGGTGGCTGGGACCGCTGGGCGCCGTCACCCGGGAGCAGGGTGTCGTCGCCGGGGCCCTCGTGGCCCTGGCGGTCACCGCAGGGGCGCTGGTGGCCGACGCGATCGCGCAGGACCTCGGCCTCGGGGCGGCGTCCTCGCGATTCGGGCGAGGCGCCTTCCTGGACCGGGCGATCCCGGCGCTCTACGCGGCGCCGGTCTGCTATCACTACTTCCGGTACTTCCTCTGATCGCGATGCGCCGGCTGCTCCGCACCGCCGCGGTCCTCCTGTTCCAGGCCCTGATCGTGCGGCCGGTGATCCTCGGGTTCGTCGGCGTGCGCTACCGGCGGCGCGCCCTCGTTCCCAAGGGGCCGTGCCTCGTGGTGGCGAACCACAACTCGCATCTCGACGCCGGCGTGCTCCTCACGCTCTTCCCGCTCCGGCGCGTCGCCCATGTGCACCCGGTAGCGGCGGCGGACTACTTCGGGAAGACCTTGCTCCGCCGCACGATGGCCCTGCTCTTCATGAACGGCATCCCGATCGAGCGCGTCGCGCGCGCGGGACACGATACGCTCCAGCCGATGATCCGGGCCCTCGAGGCCGGGGAGAGCCTCATCCTCTTCCCCGAGGGAAGCCGCGGCGAGGCGGGGGTCGTCGGTCCGTTCCGCTCCGGCGTCGGGCGGCTCGTGCAGGCGGTCCCGGGCCTCCTGGTGGTCCCGGTGTTCCTCACCGGGCCCGAGCGGATCTGGCCCCGCGGCCAGAGGATCCCGGTTCCTCTCGGCATCGACGCGAACGTGGGAAAGCCCCGGACCTACCGGCCCGATGCGGATGCGAGGGTCATCGCCGAGCAAGTCCGCAGCGACGTGCTGGCGCTCGCTCCTCCTCCGTCGCCGGTTCCCGGCGCGCGCCCGGCGCCGCCGGTCCGTGCGGCCGTCTGCGGCATCGATCCCTGGAGCCGCGGCGCGCTGTCCGTCGAGCTCGTCCGCCGCCTCGGACGCAGCAGCCGAACCCTCCTGATCGCGGATCCGGCGCTGGAGGCGGACGCGCGAGGCGTGAGGGAGGCGCCCGGCGGGATACCGGTGGCGAGGAGCCGGGCGTGGATCGCGCTCCTCGCGCGGCTCTTCCGGACGGGGGGGCTGTACCGCGGATCGAAGTTCGCCGAGATGGTCGAGCGCGCGCGCATGGACGAGTCCCTCGAGGACGGGCGGGCCGCCCGTTTCGTGGTCGGCGACGGGAGCGCGCTTCTGGACCTCCTCGCCTGGGCGGAGGCGGACGCCCACCGGAGGGGGTTCGACGAGCGCGGCCTCCACCACGCGCTGCTCTACCTGTCGGGCGAGCGCCGCATTCCGGTCCGGCAGTGGTGGACCTTCGCGCGCAATTCCCCCGGTGCATGGCTACTGAACGTCTTCGGCCTCGCGCGCCTCATGGTTCCAGGCGTTCTCGTCCTGGTCATCGCCTCGCCGGCGCGGGTGATGGCCCGGAGGCGCTCCGCCGGCAGGCCGCTCGAGCCGCACGAGAACGAGGCGTTCCTCGGGAGGCTGCAGGACGCCTACCGCGAGATCGCGGCGCTCCTCAAGCGGCGCGGAGTGGAGGTGTTCGAGATCGAGGACGGCGCGCTCACGCCGGAAGCGGACGCGGCGCGGGTCGAGGAGGCGTGCCTGCGCCTCGCGGAGAAGACCGGCGAACGCGCGGAGCCGGCGCCGGCCGACGGGGCCGGGGGAGGAGGATCGACGCGATGACCCTTATCCTCGTCGTCGGCCTCGGCAACACGCTGATGGCCGACGACGGCGCGGGGGTCGCGGTGGCCGCGCGCCTGTGCGAACGTCCGCTCCCGTCTTGGGCGCGAGCGGAGGCCGGGGGCACGGACGCCCTCCGTCTCGTCTCGCTCTGGAGAGGCGAAGCGGAGGTTTGGCTGGTCGACGCGATCTTCCGTGGCGCGGAGCCCGGGACGATTCACCGCCTGGCCCACGAAGAGGTGCTCTCGATTCCCCAGGGTCACGCGGGCGCCCACGCGCTCAGCCTGCCGGAGAGCCTCCGCCTGATCGCCGGGACCCAACCCGACATGGCCGCCGTGCGCTACCGGCTCTGGGGGATCGAGCCGGAGCGCGTCGGTCCGTCGCCCGGGCTCACGCCTCGGGTCGCCCGCGCGGTGGAGGCGGTGGAGGAAGAGATTCGGTCGGAATTCGGCCGCGTCGGGGCCAAGGAGGTTGACGACGGAGGGGGGCGGGGAGACAGTATCGGTGGACAGCGGGAAACGGAGGCGGAGCCATGAACGAGTCCGGGACCTTCGAGCGTCTGACGGAGCGATCGCTGGAGGAGCACCGTCAGATCCACTTCTTCCTGGACCAGCTCCAGAAGGCGCTTCGGGGGATCGGCCCCGAGCGAACGGAGCTTGAGCCGATGCGGCGCGTCGCCGCGGAGCTCGAGGGGCTGATCGAGAGGCTCAGCGAGCACTTCGAGCGGGAGGAGGAAGGGGGGCTCTTTCGAGCGCTCGTGGACGCCGACGAGGCGACCGCCCCCGATGTCCGCCGCCTTGAGGACCAGCACGCGCGCTTGATCGAGATCCTCGAGATGGCGAGGATCCACGCGGAGCGGGGCGACACCGTCGACGCCGGGCCGCTCAAGGAAGACGTCGAGGGATTCCTGGAGGTCCTCCGCGCTCACGAGAAGGCCGAGGAGGCCCTCTTTCGGCGCGCCCTGTCCGTTTGACGAGAGCCCGCGCCGGTGATACGTTCGGCCGTTGCCGTGATGAGAGTGAGTCCGCATCCACCTCGCCCGCCCGTGCCGGGCGGTCTCCGCGAAAGGGGGGCCGCATCGGCGGGAAGGCCGCTCTGAGGGGCGCTCGGTCTCCGAGCGCCCTTCGTGTTTGGAGCGGTCTCGCGAGGTGTTTAGCCGCGGTAGGAGTGGCCGCATGCTGGAGCCGAAGGAGCAGCTGATACGGCTCGTGGCGATCCAGGATCTGGCTCTCGCGATCCAATCGGCCCGTGCCGTGGTCGACGGAGCCCCGTCCCGTATCGACGAGATCGAGAGCCGGTTCCGCGAGCGCAACGCCGAGTACGTCGCGGTCAAGGAGCGATTCGAGGCCCTCGAGACGGACCGGAAGGACCGTACCCTCGAGCTCGAGACCCTGGAGGCCGCGCGCAAGAAGTTCATGGAATCCCTCATGCAGGTGAAGAACCAGCGCGAGTACGCGGCGGTGCTGAAGGAGATCGACGCGGTCAAGGCGCACATCGGAGCCCACGAGGAGGCGGTTCTCAAGGGGATGGAGGAGTCCGAGACGCTCAAGACCGACCTCAACGCGCGCTCCGAGCACATCGAGCAGGAGCGGATCCGGGTGGGGGAGGAGCGCGCGCGCGTCGAGGGGGATTCCGCCGCCGCCGCGCAGCGGATCGTGGACGCGGATCGGGAGCGCGCGCGGCTCGAGGCGGACCTTCCGACGGACCTGACCGAGGCTATCCACCGCGTCGAGGAGAGCCGCGGCGGCCTGTTCCTCGCGAAGGCCGAGCAGGAGTTGTGCCAGGCCTGCTTCGTGCGCGTCCGTCCCCAGGTGTTCCAGGAGATCCGGGCCGCGTCGAGGATCCACAATTGCGGCCAGTGCCGGCGCTTCCTCTATTACGAGCCGGCGCTCAGGTCCGAGCCCAGCGGTCCGCCCGCCGGCGACGCCGGCGAAGCCGGGGTCGAGACGGCGAATGGCGGAGCGGTTTAGGGCCGCGGTCGACGGCGGGTCCCGCGGGAACCCCGGCCTCGCGGCCTGGGGAGTGGCGGTCCTCGGCCCCGGGGGACGCTGCGTCGAAGGGCACGCCGGGACCCTCGGGCGCGCCACCAACAACGTCGCGGAGTACCAGGCGCTTCTCGAGGCCCTGAAGCGCGCCGAGGCCGCCGGGGCCCGGGACGTCGAGATCAGGGCCGACTCGGAGCTGATCGTCCGCCAGGTCGAGGGGCGGTACAAGGTGCGGCATCCCGGCCTCGTCCCGCTCCACGCCGAGGCGAAGCGCCGGATCGGGAAGTTCCGCTCCTTCCGCTTGGTCCACGTCTCTCGGGAAGAGAACCGCGAGGCGGACCGTCTCGTGAACCTGGCGCTCGACCGCGGCGCGAAGGCGCGTCCCGACGAGACCGTGCGCGTGCTGGTCGTGCCGGAGCCCCCGACGAGCGAGGCGTGAGGTGGAGCCGAGGGCAGCCCGCGCCCTCGAGGACGTCCGTCGGCGGATCGCCGACGCGTGCGCCCGCGCCCGGAGGAAGCCGGCCTCGGTCTCG
This sequence comes from Terriglobia bacterium, assembly GCA_020073205.1. Taxonomy (NCBI): domain Bacteria; kingdom Pseudomonadati; phylum Acidobacteriota; class Terriglobia; species Terriglobia bacterium. The sequence goes on along the minus strand of JAIQFR010000009.1, from coordinate 1,684 downwards.
CTCGTCGCGGTCTCCAAGACATTCGCCGCGGAGCGCGTCAAGGACCTGCTCCTGTGCGGGCAAGACCTCTTCGGCGAGAATCGGGTTCAGGAGGCGCTCCTGAAGATCCCGCGGGTCGGCCCCGGCGCGCGGTGGCACCTCGTCGGGCACCTGCAGCGCAACAAGGCGCGCCACGCCGTGGGCGCGTTCGAGCTGATCCACTCGCTCGACGACCTCGATCTCGCGCGAGAGGTGGCCCGTCGGGCCACGGCGCTCGGCATCGTCCAACCGGTCCTGGCGCAGGTGAACCTGTCGCGGGAGGCGACGAAGTCGGGCACCGGAGAGGACGACACCCTGCCGCTGCTCGAGGCGGCCGCGGGGCTGGCCGGTCTCGAGCTGCGCGGGCTCATGACGATCCCTCCCCCCGCCGCCTACCCCGAGGAATCCCGCCCCTGGTTCGCGCGGCTGCGCGAACTCCGGGACCGCGCGGAGGCGCGCCTCGGCATCGCGCTGCCCGAGCTCTCCATGGGGATGAGCGACGACTTCGAGGTCGCGGTGGAGGAGGGGGCCACGCTGGTCCGCGTCGGCCGCGCGCTGTTCGGGGACCGGGAAGCGTCTCCAGCCTGACCGAATCTCCGGCCGGGTCAGGGCCGCCGCGCGCAGCGGGACAGCAGGTCGCGAAAGCCGCCGGCCTGTGGGCTCGCGTCCGGTACCAGTTGCAGGCCTTTCTGGGCCGTAGTCACGGCGTCGTCCGTCCTGCCGGCCTCGAGGTAGGCCGTGCCCAAGGTGAACAGCACCTTCGCGTCCCGGCCGAAGGTCAGGTCGCGGGCGCGCTCCGCCAGGGCCACCGCCCGAGCGGCGTCCCTTGTCGAAGGATCGGTGCCCGTCGTCAGGAGCCAGGCGAGCCCGCAGAGCGCCTCGACCGACTCCGGCTCGCGTCGGAGCGCCTCGCGGAGCGCGCCGATGGCCTCGAGCGGCTTCCCCTGGCTCGAGAGCCGCTTCGCGAGCCGGCTCAGGGCCCGCGCGTGGCCGGGGTCGATCCTCAGGGCCTCGTCGATCTCCCGGGCGGCCTCGTCCGGCCGGGAGGCCTGGAGGAGGTCGCCGAGGAGGACGTGCGCGTCGGCGAGTCGAGGTTCGATCTCGATCGCGCGACGGGCGTGCAGGATCGCCCCGTCGCGGTCCTTCCCGGAAGCGAGCGCGGAGGCCAGGTTGTAATGGGCCTGAGCGAAGGCGGAATCGAGGCGCAGCACCTGCTCGTAGAGCGCGACGGCCTCGTCGCGTCGCCCCGCCGCGAGGAGCGTGCCGGCGAGGTTGTGCATCACCCGCACGTCGCTCGGCTCGATGGCGAGCGCGGCGCGATACTCGCGCTCCGCGCCGGGAAGGTCACCCTCGAGACGAAGCGCGTTGGCCAGGTTGAAGTGCTGGATCCTGGCGCCGGCGGGGCCCGCGAGCCCGCCCCCGAGCGCGAGCGCCTGCCTCAGGTGCTCGATGGCCTCGTCCGTCTTTCCTTCGGAGCTCAGGAGCGTGCCCAGGTTGTTGTGGGCCATCCACGAGCCGGGGTTCTTCCGCAGGGTGTCCCGCCAGAGCGTCTCGGGATCCGCGAAGACGCGCGAGCGCTCGAAGCTCGCCGCGCCGAGGGCGAGCAGGATCGCGGCCGACAGCAGGACGAAGGCGCTCCGCCGCGGCACGAGGGCGGCGAGCGTGG